>DRLZ01000140.1 GCA_011322755.1 Crenotrichaceae bacterium | reverse complement strand
CTGGCTGGACTGTCAAATTATAAATGCCACCAGCGTTACCCGTCGTTTGCATGCCAAGTTTTCGCGCTGAATAGCTACTCAGTACGTAATTGTTGATAACGCCATTGTGGACAATATCATGTGTTTGTGTGGCAACACCTTCTGCATCGAACGGGGCGCTACCAAGTGCTTTATGCAAGTGTGGTTGTTGCTGAATCTGTAAAGATTCCGGAAAAACAACGTGACCGAGTGAGTCGAGTAGAAAAGTATTTTTTCGATATAAATTACCACCACTGATCGCGCTAATAAAATTACCGATCAGGCTACGGGCAACCTCAGGAGAAAATAATACCGGACATTGTCTTGGGCTTAATGACCGAGAACCAAGCCGTCGCAATGTTCGTTTGGCTGTTTTGATGCCAACAGATTGAGCGTTCTCTAATTCTGATTGATCACGGGCGACGGTGTACCAGTAATCACGCTGCATTGCAGCATCTCGTTCGCCAATCACACAGCAACTAATGCTGTGACGGGATGACCAGTAGCCTTCAAGAAAGCCAAGGCTGTTGCCAAGAACCTGTACTCCGGAATGGCTGCTGAGGGTAGCGCCTTCCGAGTTGTTAATGGCTGGATCAAATTCCAGTGCTGCAGTTTCACATTGCAAGGCAATGTCTAATGCTTGTTGTGGTTCAATGTTCCAGGGATGGTAGAGATCGAGATCTGCACTTTGTCTAGCGATTTTGTGTTCATCTGGTAACCCTGAGAATGGATCTTCAGTCGCATAGCGTGCAATCGCGCATGCTGCTGCCACAGTTTCTTTTATTGCTTTGGCGCCAAGATCCGAGGTGCTTGCGTTGCCTTTTTTTTGTCCGATATAGACAGTGATACCAAGGCTCTGATTGCGATCATGCTCTATCGTTTCGATATCACCCAAACGTACGCTGACAGAGAATCCACTACTTTTTGAGATTTCAGCATCGCAAGATGTGGCGCCTTGTTTTTGTGCTTCTGAAAGTGCATCTTCTACGATGTGTTTCAGTGTTTCAAGCTCCTGTGTTTGTTGTCCGTTTTTCGGCTTTGTGGTATTTATCACTGGATTGTTCATACTTGTGTGCCACCAATGGTCATGCCGTCTATCTTCATGGTTGGCTGCCCGACTCCAACTGGAACGCTTTGACCTTCTTTTCCACACGTGCCAACGCCGCTATCCAGTTCAAGGTCATTTCCTACCATGCTGACGCGGGTTAATACATCAGGCCCGTTACCTATCAATGTCGCACCTTTGACTGGTCTGGTAATTTTTCCGTTTTCGATCAAGTAGGCTTCATTGGCGGTAAAAACAAATTTACCAGAAGTGATGTCGACTTGTCCGCCGCCAAAGTTGCGGGCATAAATACCTGAACTAACTGAGCTGACAATTTCACCCGGATCACTTTCACCTGCAAGCATATAGGTGTTGGTCATTCTTGGCATGGGGCGATGCGAATAGGATTCACGGCGTCCGTTGCCAGTTGGACGCATTCCCATTAAACGAGCATTCATGGTGTCTTGCATATACTCTTTCAGTATGCCTTTTTCGATTAATACAGTGGATTCTGTTGGTGTACCTTCATCATCAATATTCAGAGATCCACGGCGCTGTTTAAGCGTGCCATCATCAACGATGGTACACAGTGGCGAGGCGACTTTTTCACCGAGGCGACCGCTAAAAGCAGAAGTACCTTTGCGGTTAAAATCACCTTCCAGGCCATGTCCGATTGCTTCATGCAGTAAAATGCCAGGCCAGCCCGGACCGAGTACAACTGTCATATTACCAGCCGGAGCGGGTTCTGCCTGCATGGCAATATCTGCCTGGCGTAGTGCTTCTCGTGCATAATTCATCGCCCGATCCTGCTCCAGAAAATAACAATACTCTGTGCGCGCACCTCCGCCATGACCACCTGTTTCACGGCGTCCATTTTGTTCAATGATGACACTGACATTCATTCTGATTAATGGCCGTACATCTCCGCAGACCAGTCCATCGTGCGTTGCGATGACAACTGTTTCATGAACGCCAACCAGACTGACCATGACTTGTTCGATGCGTGGGTCAAGTGCTCTGGTCTCTCGATCAACTTTTTCCAGTAGTGCGATTTTGTCTTCTGTCTGTAGTGATATTAGCGGGTCATCTGCGGTGTAGAGTGGAGCGGGCTGTGTTGGATAAATAACCTTGTGACTGTGTTGCTGACCGCTGCGTGCGATTGCCCTGGCGCTACGTGTTGCTTCCAGCAAGGCGTTGACATTGAGTTCATCAGTATAGGCAAAGCCTGTTTTTTCGCCGCTAATGGCTCGCACGCCTGCGCCCTGCTCAATATTAAAACTGCCTTCTTTGACGATGCCATCTTCCAATGACCAGGATTCATGGCGTGTACTCTGGAAATAAATATCAGCGGCATCAATCTGAGATGTACACAGCTCAGCGATGAGCCGGTCTATATCTGACTGTTGAATATCTGCTGGAGCGAGAAGGGTTTGCTGAGCTGTTGCCAGCAATGAAATATCATCCATGATGGTTGTTCTCCTGATGTAACCGACGATTTTGCAGTACCGGAAAACTACGCCGTATACTGCGTAACTGGGCAAGATCAATATCAGCACTGACAACGCCAGAGCCGGTTCCCAGAGTATTCATTACTTTTCCCCATGGATCAACAATCATGCTGTGTCCATAGGTTTTACGTCCATTTTCATGATTTCCGCCTTGATTTGATGCGGCGACATAACAAAGATTCTCAATGGCCCTGGCGCGAATCAAAATTTCCCAGTGCGCTGAGCCAGTTGCGGCAGTAAAAGCGGAAGGTAGTACAAGCACTTCCATACCGGCATCCAGCATGATTCTGAACATTTCAGGAAAACGCAGATCATAACAGACTGCAACACCTAAACGTCCCAGTGGGCTGTCAATAACTAATAGTTCAGTTCCCGAATCAATGGTATCGGACTCACGGTATTGTTCATCGCTGTCAGGCACATCAACATCAAACAAATGAATTTTGTCGTAACGTCCAACACGCTCACCGTGATGATCATAGACTAACGTTGTTGCACGAATTTTACTGACATGGTTCGACTCCAGTGGTATTGTGCCTGCCACAATCCATACGGCGTAGCGTCGGCTGATATGGCGTAGAAAATTTTGAATTGGACCCTTGACCTCTGTTTCCATATGAGAGAGTTTGTCGTGCTCATTTAGTCCCATCAAGGCAAAATTTTCTGGTAACACGACGAGTTTGGCACCGCCTCTCACTGCATCTTTAATTAATCGCTCTGCTTCCGTTAGATTTGAGTCAACTCTGGCACCCGATGCCATTTGAATTACTGCACACTTTGTCATTGTTTGCCTATGTAGGTGAATAGTTTAAGTTTGTTGATCAGCTTACTGTACATGTTACAGTGTACTGTCGAATCGTCCATTATTGCGCTGTTGAATCCTGAATTCCGGTTATTTTTTGTAATTCCCATAACATCCTTGTGAATATACCACCATTTTCGGGGACCAGTGTGATCTTGGGGTTTGTCCACTGACCTGTGATGGTATATTCACTGCTTGAAAGGGTTTCGAATTGATTGCCGATGACTTGTTGCATCACCAGGCCGGCTCCTATTCCTATCGGACCTCCAGCAGCACCAACTAATGGAAGCGCAATTGAACTCCGTGGGATAACTGTGACAACAGCATCGATATCTTTGGCAAGCAGTCCGATACGTCCTGCGAAATTTACCCGGGCTGCCACACCATCGATTTTAAAGTTGGCACTGTATGCATTGCCATTAAAGAGCGCAAATTCCACATCGACATTGTCATACGCAAAACCCTTATTGACAACATCGCTGAAATCAAAGCGCAAACGCCGTTCCCAGGCGCTTAGGCTGAATAGTCCGAGTGCGCGACCGATGCCAGGCTCTACGCCAAGTAAACGTCCATGTTTCAGTTTAAAACTGATTTTCCCACCTAAAGATTGCCAGTCGATTAGAAACGGAGAGGCTTGCCAACCCAGATTAAAATCAATTTTAGCCGCGGTTTTACGTATATCTTCATAAATACCAAATTTATTGAGGATATGCCCCATGTTTTTCGACTGTAACATACCTTTTAAATGGGTTTCCATCATCGATTCATGAGTAACCCATTGTCCTGAAGCTGAGAACTGATGTTGTGTGCTGTTTATTGTAAAAGTATCAATTAACAAACCATTCTCGATTGTCGATGTTTCCAGGAACAGCTTACCCATGTCAAAATCATCCCAGACAAGCTGGTCAACAGTAATGATCATGGCCGGAAATTGATCTGGTAAAAAAGCGAGTGAATCATCATTTGTTATCGATGTTTGTGCTTTGGTCAGGCTTGATGTGTCGACAACGTTGAAGGTCTCCAGATTCAGATTGATCTCCCCTCTGTGTGGTGTAAGATTTTTGGTGTCAGACTCAGTGCCCGGGATGTAGCTAAAAGTTCCAGTCGCAACTGATCCACCGATCTTGCCATACCAATCAGGATTTCGTTTTTTTAACGCCAATGAAACTGATCCCAGTCTGGTCTCTGCCAGTGTGAGCTGGTCAATATCGATATCGATTGTTAAATCTGCAGATTGAGCATTATTCTCAGTGGATTGAGGCTGTTCAAAATGAAGTTCTGAGATGAACGTTTGTATTGTTTGCAGTTCCTGCAGATCCCACTCATGTAAATGAGCTTTCAAACTGTATTTTGTTGTATTGTTCAATGGCAGATGGCCTTTGCCTATCATTAGGTGGGCACTATCGAACTCCCATTGATCCAAGGTTTGTTCTAACAATAACAGCTCTGCATGGGTGTTT
>DRLZ01000139.1 GCA_011322755.1 Crenotrichaceae bacterium | reverse complement strand
AGCCGGATGCCCCTGTTTCTCTCGAGCGTCCAGGGTCAACGCGATAAAAACGCTCGGTTAATCGGGGAATATGATTACTTTCAATTCCTGGGCCATCATCGATAACTTCCAGACATGCCCGCCCTGATTGATCCCGCTTCCAGTTGATTTGTATTGATGAGCCGGCAGGCGTGTGCCGGATGGCATTTTTCATCAGGTTTAATGCAACAGAGATGATATCTGCCTCTACCGCGCGCACGATAAGTGCTTTATCGACATCAAGATTCAAGCGATGTGTCTTATTCGCCAGGGTTTTTTTCAGATCATTGGCTTGTTGCAGCAATACAGTTGCCATATCGACTGGTTTGACCTTCTTGTCTGGCAAATCACCTGTTTGCAGCTGTGACAGATACAGTAAATCTTCCAGAATTTGCTCCATGCGTTGGACTTGAGATTTTGCATTTTCAACGGGTTGATGTAGATTCTCGGGAAGATTTTGAGTGTCTTGAAGAATATCCAGATAACCTGAAATAACGGTTAAGGGCGTACGTAGTTCATGGGACGCATTAGCGACAAACGTCTTGCGCATTTGTTGTAGTTGCACACGCTGGCTGACATCTCTGGCAGTCAGCAGCACTTGTCCCTTGCCAAACTTTACCTTGCGAAATACCAGCGTTTTGTTTTCATCAGCAGGAGAGGTTATTTCCAGGTCATCGCTTAGATTAGCTCGTTTAAGCCATTGGTGAAAATCAGGACTTCTGATAATGTTTTCAATGCGTAATCCACTATCACGTTTGCGGTCGATTCCAAGTATCTCCTCACTGACCTGGTTAGCCCACTCAATCTGATGTGACTTATCGAGCACAATTGTCGCATCAGGCAATGCTGATGCGGTTGCGTTAAAGCGTTTTAAGGTTCTTGCCAGACGTTTTTTCTGTTTTCTTTCCAGTCGTTTGTTGCGATACACTTGCTGTACAATCGATGACCAGGCACCGTTTGTTTCTGGCGCTTTTTTGAGTTTTGCTCCTGAGCTCAACCATCGTTCCAGCAAAAACAACTGATAGAGTTGCCAACCGATGTAGACAGATAGTGGAAACAACCAGGCGATATACCAATAACCTGTTAATACACCAATAAATAAGGCGGCGACAACAACCAGAACCAATCGCCAGTACTCTGCTGTCCAGGCATTATCCATGTGTCGTATTCCTGCTCAGGTCTTGCCCGGAAAAACGGTATCCGGCACTGCGCACAGTCTGAATCATCTGATCTGCTCCAAAAGGTTTTAGCAGTTTACGCAAGCGCAGGATGTGCACATCCACAGTACGTTCTTCGACATAGACATTTTGTCCCCAGACAAAATCCAGTAGCTGGCTGCGTGAGTACACTCTGTCCGGGTGAGACATAAAAAAATGCAACAAGCGGTACTCACTCTGACCAATATGAACATTCTGATGATTAATTAACAGCCTGTGGCTGCCAAGATCAAGTGTTAATGGATCAACAATGAGTTGTTCGTTATCCTGGTGACCCTGACTGCGCCGCAACAAGGCTTTGATGCGCGCTAATAATTCACGTATCGCCACAGGCTTGGTCATATAGTCATCAGCACCAGCATCCAGACCTTGTACTTTGTCGGATTCCTTGCTGCGCGCAGTGAGCATGATAACAGGAATATCCTGATTAACCGGATCACGCCGCAGCCCTCTTACCAGTTCCACTCCGCTGTAATCAGGCAACATCCAGTCTACAATCAACAAATCAGGTTTGTTATCCGCAATCAGTACACGCGCAGCCTGGACGTCAGCAGCTTCCAGTACATCAATTCCCTCGCGAATCAACGCAAAACGGATCATTTCCCGTATTGGCTGCTCATCTTCGACCAGTAAAATCAGTGTTTTCATTACATTAACTCATATCCTGGTTATTTGTTACAGAATGATTACACAGCTGTAATGTGACAGTTTAATGACAACTGCGACAAAACGATGGAACATTTCATCGGTGAACTATGAGATGATGCCAATTGCATGATTTAATTCCTGGACACAAGCGTATTGTAAAAGATTTCGATACCGAGTATCCCTTGATTTTTTACCTGGATACAAACGATGATGACTAAATTCTTGCAAACCTGTTTAGCTCGCTTGGTATTCACTCTCATTCTGCTTAGCCCTGTTTATTTTGTATCTGCAGAGCAGCCATCAAATATTATCGATATTGCAACCCAGACAACCCAGACGGGTCATTTTCAACGTGTTTCAGGATCAGTTGGCAATGGTCATTTCGGTGTTCCGGTCGCAGGTGGTTTTGATGTCAATAACGATGGTTTTAATGATTACATGTTTTCTGCGATGCGTGCATCGCCGCTGGGACGAAACAATGCAGGTCAAGTACATTTTATCCTCGGCGATGGAACCATTAACGGCAGTCTTGATACCGCTATCAGTAACCCACGTATTATCAATATTTATGGGGACGGTCAGCAAGAAAATACCGGCAGTGAAATCTGGATGGATGATGTGACTGGCGATGGGCTGGGCGATTTGCTGATCGCGCGTCAGAATTTTGATGCAGGCTCCAGGCCTGGTGCTGGCGCATTAACAATTATTCCAGGAAGCAACAGGTTTGAAACAGTGTTAGCAGACGATCATATACTTGATTTGCGCAACCCACCAACAGGCTTGTCAATTTTCACCATCACCGGTGCAGAAGCGGGCGACCGTTTGGGTATCTGGATGCGCACAGGCGATGTCGATGGTGATGGCATCAATGACCTGGTTGTCGGAGCTGATCAGGACGATGGCATAAACAATAACGAGCCACACAGTGGCAGTGTCTACCTGATTCGTGGTGGTCATCATCTTGATGCGACTCAAACCGTTGATCTTGCCCGTTTCGGTAACACCCGGCTTGCCGGCAATATCGCCCGGGTTTTACCTCCCGCCGGCAGCGTTGAATATCATTTCGGATCGACCTGTCAGATTGCCGACCTGGATGGCAACGGTCGCGCAGAAGTATTGAGCACAGCTGCATTAAACCGTGTTGGTACAGAATTATTACCTTTGACAGGTGGTGAACCCACTCATTCCAGCAATGGCTTGCCGGAAGGAACAGTATTTATTGTTTGGGACAACGCGTTCCCGTCAACAGCCTGGCCGCAAGGAATGACCTACCGTTTTGGAACCATCCCATCAAACGAAACAATAATCAATGGTGCTGCTGAAAACGGCGATTTTGGCGAAGAATTACTCGGTGGGCTTGACTATGACAATGACCAGCAGCCTGATTTGTTTATTGGCGATCTCTCGGGACAAGGCAATGGGTTATCAACATCAGGAATAGGCTATGTTTTTTACAAGGCGTCCATGCTTAAAGGGCTTGATTTTGACATGCAAACACCGCCAGACAATCTCGATATAAGCCGTTTTAATGGCGGTTTTATTGGCGGCATTGGTGCAGACACTGCGATGCACGGCGACTTCGATGGTGACGGAATTGCTGATCTTGCATTCAGCTCACCGCATGGCGTACCGCTGGGGCGTGCTGATGCAGGGATTATTCATGTCTTTCATGGTCGCAATGGACGATGGCCTTCGATTGTTGACTTACGTACTGGACAACTTCCTCCACAAAATGAAATACGCATTACCGAAATCTTTGGTGCGCATGGAACCACAACCAATGATACCGGAGATGTCCTGAGTTACAGTGGTGCAGTGGGTGATATCGACAAGGATGGACGTGATGATTTTATTACCAACGAAATGGTTGGTAATGGCGTTGCTGCCAACACGGTTGATGTGGGAAATTTGATTCTTATCAGTGGCCAGCTGTTAACTGGGGTTGCGGTACAACCACCAGTCAATCTGAATCCAGTGGAAGGCTTATGGTGGAATCCACTTCGCCCTGGAGGCGGGTTTGACATTGAATTAACCGGCAACAATGATTTAATCATGATCTGGTATACCTATAATGAACAAACTCGTGCAAGATGGTATCTTGCCAGTGGCGCATTTCTCGGTAACACCTGGACAGCTGATTTATTCCAGTTTAGCTGGGATGGCAGTCAAGCGATTCCGAATCAAACGGGAGTTGTCACGCTTGTTTTTCAGGATCAAACACATGCAACACTTAACTGGCAACTGAAGAATAATCAAGGCGCTGAAACCATAGAACTGTTCCAGTTTGGAACAAACAAGTTTCTGGCGGGGACATGGTATGAGCCAGCTCTGAGTGGGTATGGGTTAACCCAGACAGAGCAAAATTCGACTCAGGTAAAAGTGCTTTATTTTTACGATTCGGCAGGAAATCCAGTCTGGGTATTAGGTACAGCAAATCGCACTGACTTGAACGTGCCGATGGCTGTTTACAGTGGAGCATGTCCGGCCTGTCTCTTTACTGTCTCTCAAGCATTGCCTGCTGGAACCGTTAATACTGTATTTAATAATGAGCTGGAAGGTCAACTCTCAACCAGTATCCTTTTGCCTGCGCCCTATAGTGGACAGTGGTTGATTGATAATGTGACTATTCGCAATCTATCCGAATGAGATAATGACGAAAGATTTAAAACAGGCTTAACTGTGGCTGCATTTTCAAATGACCTTGCTTGCACTCTATAATATCCTTAACCAATAGACCTTTTCTGTGCGCAAGAGATTGACTGTAAAAAAAAACAAGTCTCGCCTGGCACGCGATGGCGACGATGATTTGGCATATTGTAAGTGTATTCCAGGTGTTAATCACGCAAAATACACGAGCTGGAAAAAGCTAAACCCAGGAAGAAACCTTTCCACCTCCCAACACAAACAGAATAAAAAAACACGCCTCGGTTCGAGTCAAAGTCGAGCACATTTTCAGGGTAATCAAATGCCAGTTTGGATATCGTAAAACACGTTACTGAGGGATTGAAAAAATAGCGCCCAGGTCTTTTCACTGGTGGCATTCGCCAATATGTATCAAGCCAGAGGCAAATTATCGTTAGGCGCAGGGGTGTGCCTGAAAAGGGGACAATCAGGCAAAACAAGCTTGATTGACCAATAATAATGAGTGAATAAAAGCGTTTTTACCCCGTTAAACACTGAAAAAATTAAAGAACCAAAATTTGGTAATGGAAAAACTTAGATTTTCAGAGGTTCCCTAATTGACTTAAATTGTTGTTCTGTTTTTTTGGCCGCATTTTGTGGCTTAGTTTTCCATTGCTGGTGGCGCCTACGCCCTATTTTGGATAGGGCTTAAGTGATAACGTGGGTATTTGTAATCTATCCAAATAATTATCTTGCTACCATTTTTGAATGGTACGAGCGTTAGTATTTCTATTGCCCTATACAGTAATTAAACTATAGTTATATAACTGTTTGAAATTTCCATCAATAGAAATATGAACAAGAAAACCCGCCAGCTATTGTTATTACTGCTATTAATTCTCATCGGAACCATTCTTTATCAGCGGCCGGTGATAAAAGGCGTTAATGCAACGCCAACAAAGGTTGATAAAAAACAGGAGTTAGCGCTTGATGCCAAAACGCAAGCTCAAATTAAAGCCTACTTTGAAGGCGTTAACATAAAACCAGAAGAAAACTCTTTGGCTTACGCTATCCAGCTGGATCATTCAGTTGGGCGTAAACATCAACTGTCTGGTAATTTCAAAGCGGTTTATGAGACTTATCGGAAAATCCTGGCGATCAGCTACAACCAAGGTAGTCTGATGGGTATGGGTATCAGCTTGGGTGCATTATCCGGCGTGATGCAAAAAATACGTAACTATGATGAAGCGATCAATCTGGCATTTCTTGAATACAAGGTTAGTCGTAGTTTGAATCAACGATATGAATACGGTGTAACCGAGCTACGCTTGAGCCAATTGATGGGTTCACGTGATCGAAGCCTGGGCATGGCATGGCGTTTGCGCTCACGTCAATCTCTACAAGGGACGCCACATAAGCAAGATTATATTATGCTGTTGAGTCAGTTAGTAGACGACTATGTGTGGATGAAAAAACCCCAACAGGCGTTAACTGTTGCCGAAGAAGCCTGGAACCTTGCTCAGTCAACAGGTATGTCAAGT
>DRLZ01000138.1 GCA_011322755.1 Crenotrichaceae bacterium | reverse complement strand
TGATCAATAACCAATTGCGCTGATTCAAGTTTGAATTCTCGCGTGAATGTGCGCCTCTTTCGTTTCATCATTTTGCTCACCTACTTTAGTATGAGATGATAATATCATCCCTTATTAGGTGGCCAAATTAACTATGCCACTACACAGTCAACCGTAGTCTCTGAGCATCCATTGGAATTACCAACAGCGCTCTTGTTTGCATTCATGTTCGTATTGTTTGCCTTTATTACCCAATATGTTGTGAGCCACTTTGGCGACCATGGTCTCAGTTTGCTGTCAATTGTGGTCGGATTAACAGATATCGATCCCTTTATTCTATCCTTGCTGTCCGGAAAATTTGCGGTACCGGACAATCTGATTAGTTCTGCCATTATCATTTCCAGCGCCAGTAATAACGTGTTAAAAACAGTCTATGCGGTGTCATTGTCCCGTAATCGTTCAGTAATGATAGCTGTTATCTGGCTACTGATATTGTCTGTAATTTCATGCATATATACATTCAATATTTTATGATGGTAGTCACATCAAAACACTGCTTTAAGCATGTATTGACCAAACAGTACACAACGAACATCAGCGACTGTTTTTTAATCAACTCGATACTGCTTATGAAAACAAAAAATAGATTAAAAATATAACAAACATCTATTGATATAAGTCATTCTGGATCAAATCAGTTTATGGTAACGTCACTCATCTCAATTTTTTGATGATCAAAGAATTATGTCTAACCTGCATACAATAGGGCGTCTCAATGGATACTTATAAAAAAACATTTACGATTAAAAGGCTCTGGCAAATTCTGACAATCAGCTTACTGTTGTCATTTTCTGTGTTGTTGTTTTTCGGCAGCAAAATATACCAGCAAGCGCCGCCTATTCCTGAATCGTTTAAAACGCCATTAGGTCATGTCATTTACACGCGAGATGAGATAGAAAATGGCCAAAACGTCTGGCAGTCGATTGGCGGAATGCAGCAGGGGTCCATTTGGGGACACGGGAGTTATCTGGCTCCAGACTGGAGTGCCGACTGGCTACACAGAGAAGCCCAGACGTTACTTTCGCTGATCGCGCAACATGATATTGTTGGCGCATCGGGTTCTGAAGAACAACAACTTGAAATGCATAAGGTGATTCTGCGCCATGAGTTGCGCAAGAACACTTATGATCCTCAAACAGGCAACGTGACCATCAGTAATAATCGTGCTCAGGCGATTAAAACAGTTGAACAACATTTTATCGATCTATTCACAGCCAAAGATGCGCAATCCCTAAAGCTACGCAAGGATTATGCTTTTCCGCTTCACTCTGTTTTGAATGCTCAGCAAGCCCGTCAACTGTCAGCATTCTTTTTCTGGTCTTCCTGGGCAGCTGTGACCAACAGACCGGGTGATGATGTCAGTTACACCAGCAATTGGCCTCATGATCCTCTGGTTGGCAATACACCTTCGGCGAGTATTCTACTCTGGAGTCTGATTTCTATCCTCTTATTGCTGGCTGGAATTGGCTCGATTGTCTGGTATTACGCAAGACAGTTTGATGCGTGGCGAGCGGATCAGATACCCGAAACTGGTTTTGCCCAGGAAGATATTGGCGAAACTGTCGCTATAACGCCTTCAATGCGAGCTACTGCTAAATATTTTTGGGTGGTCACTGCTCTGTTCGTTGTTCAGGTATTGCTTGGCATTATCACTGCACATTACGCTGTTGAAGGACAGGGATTATACGGTTTGCCTCTGGTCGATTATCTGCCCTATGCGGTGACGCGCACCTGGCATACCCAACTTTCAGTGTTATGGATTGCGACTGCCTGGCTTGCCACGGGGTTGTATGTTGCGCCAATGATATCTGGACATGAACCGAAATTTCAGCGCTTTGGCGTCAACTTTCTGTTTATCAGTTTGTTAATTATCGTTGTCGGCTCATTTGCTGGACAGTGGATGGCGGTACACGGCTTTATCGATAGTCTCACCACCAATTTCTGGTTTGGACATCAAGGTTACGAATACATTGATCTAGGTCGGTTCTGGCAAATTTATCTGTTCATTGGCTTGCTGTTATGGGTTGCATTGGTTCTGCGTGGACTGTGGCCAGCTTTGCAAGACAAGACTTCCGGATCTCTAGTTTTCCTGGTGGTGATTTCCACTGTCTCGATTGGTTTGCTGTATGGCGCTGGCCTGATGTGGGGTCAACATACCCACATCAGCGTCATGGAATACTGGCGCTGGTGGGTTGTGCATTTATGGGTCGAAGGTATATTTGAAGTATTTGCCACGGCAATTATCTCAACCCTGTTTGTGCGCATGGGTTTGCTAAGAGTATCTGTAGCGACCACCATGATATTGTTTGCCACCATTATTTTCCTTGGTGGCGGTGTGTTGGGTACTTTCCATCATTTATACTGGAGCGGCACCCCAATTTCAATTATGGCAATTGGTGCCAGCTTTTCTGCACTGGAAGTTGTGCCGTTATTGGTTGTTGGATTTGAAGCGTATAGCCGTTCTAAAATTGAGCACGCCATGGAATGGGAACAAAACTATCACTGGCCTTTCATGTTTTTTGCCGCTGTCCTGGTCTGGAATATGATAGGTGCGGGGTTATTCGGGTTTCTGATCAATCCACCGATTTCACTTTATTATCTGCAAGGTTTAAATACCACTGCAAATCATGGTCATGCCGCCTTGTTTGGGGTTTACGGCATGCTTGGTCTGGGTCTAATGTTATTTTGCATGCGCGGCCTGACAGATGTTCACCAATGGAATCAAAAGCTGTTAAAAATTGCATTCTGGAGTTTAAATATCGGCATCGCCATGATGACATTCCTGTCACTGCTTCCTCAAGGACTGTGGCAAGCCTATGCCAGCATCAAGCATCATTATGCTTTCGCCAGATCAGCTGAATTTGTCCATTCTTCAGTTATGGAAGGTTTGGTCTGGGCGAGAGTTCCAGGAGATATCGTTTTTGCCGTTGGGGTTTTTGCCTTTGCAATGTTTGTGTTTCAGGCATTTACCAACAAAAAAGTGAGCGCTTAGCTTTCTTGTGTCTGTGGCATTGTTTCAGCTGAAAAATTGATGATGAATTAAGTGATGGATAATAACAATTGGCCAGTCTGAAGCCCAGCTAGGTAAAGAGCTGGCCAGTTTTTATCCACAAATTAAAACGACTCAAAGATCTGTCCAATATAACTATTTTTGTTCTCTTTCTGAAAAAGCACATGATTGTTCTGGAAAGTTTGTTCCTGTTGACTGCCTCTCTTCCACCATTCCATCTCGCGCTGGTAAGTGTTTGAGATAATAAATGAGTCGAGAATAATATCTGGGTCGGCTAATCTGTTTTGAATGTCTTTGATGGTTTTATGAAATTTGATTTTAGGATCATCAAAGCCATGTATCTGTCTTAAACCTTTCGGGTCTATAAAATACACATGCTGTTTTTCCTGGGTAATCACCAAATCTAGCATTTGTTATGTATACTGTCCCCGGTGTTCCACTCAGGGCTTTCAGACGACTTCCCGCAATTGATACCTGCATCCCCCCACCAAAACCCAGAGCAAACTGCTATGTTTAATCGTGGTCGTCTCCTGGCGGTTCAGACATGTGAATATAGATAGTGTGGTTAGAAGTGGCCCCCAAAATTAGGACAGTCTTCTAAGTGTATTTTCTGTTAAATTTTCATTGATAAATGAGGATCCAGACGATGCGCAGAAAACGAAGAAACCACTCAGCCAGTTTTAAATCGAAGGTTGCTTTGGCAGCTTTAAAAGGCGACAAGACATTGGCGCAATTAGCCAGTGACTACGATGTTCACGTCAATCAGATTCAAACCTGGCGTAATCAGCTTAAGGACAACATGGTCAGTCTGTTTGATTCAGGTATTGAGCAGCAAAAAGACCATGCTGAAGA
>DRLZ01000137.1 GCA_011322755.1 Crenotrichaceae bacterium | reverse complement strand
GGATAAATTGACTGATAAAGCAGAGAAAATCGAAACGCGAAATCAGGAAATGTCTCTACAGATCAGTCAAATGCGCACGAGCATGAGCGCGATTGAATCTCTGGCAAGGTATGATTTAGGGATGATTGGCAAGAACGAAGAGTTTTTTTTGTTTGATAGACCATAAATTCACCTTGGGGAATCATTTCTTTCGTCTGTTGATTGAATTCAAACGTTCATCTGCGAACACTCATCTCTTGTTGTTAAGCTAAGCATGGAAGCCAAAGACTTTGTGAAAAACTGCTGGGCTGTGGTGCCTGCCGCGGGTGTCGGGCGACGCATGCTTGCTGATCGACCCAAGCAATACTTACAGTTGTTTGAACAAACTGTACTGGAGCAGACACTGCTTAGGTTGAGGGGTTCGGGTATTTTTCAGAAAATTGTGGTTTCTGTTTCAGCTGATGATGGGTATTGGAGTTCACTACCGATCACAAAGAAACAATGGCTTATTCGGGCTAATGGTGGCGAACAACGTGCTGATTCAGTACTGTCAGGGCTCAATGTATTGGACGATCTGGCTGATCCGGAGGATTGGGTGTTTGTGCATGATGCAGCGCGCCCGTGCTTAACTCATTCGGATCTTTTCAAGCTTAGAACGTGCATTGAGAACGATTCAGTTGGAGGGATTCTGGCGTTGCCGGTTCATGACACTCTAAAACGTTCAGCACAAGACAAGATTCTTGAGACTCTGGATCGTCGTACGGTCTGGCGGGCTTTAACACCACAGGCTTTTCGCCTGGGAGTGTTGAAACAAGCGCTTCTCGATGCGTCCACAAAAGGCGTGTTGGTGACCGATGAAGCCAGTGCAATTGAAGCAATGGGCTTGCAACCAATGCTGGTTGAAGGTCGTGCGGATAACATCAAAATAACCAGGCCGGAAGATTTGGCGCTGGCGCGTTTTTATCTGGAGCAGCAATGATACGAGTAGGAATGGGCTACGATGTCCATGCGTTTAAGGATTCTGGTCGTCTGGTTCTGGGTGGTGTCGAGATTGATTATGACAAAGGCATGGAAGCACACTCGGATGGTGATGTGGTTTTGCATGCGCTGTGTGACGCCTTGCTTGGTGCCGCTGCTTTGGGAGACATTGGCAAGCATTTTCCTGACACTGACAACAGTTTCAAGGGAATTGACAGTCGCGTATTGCTGCGCAACGTCATCTCTTTGCTGGAACAGAGGGATTATGAGATCGGTAATGTCGATATTACCATTATTGCCCAGCAACCCAGGCTTGCCAGCTATATTCAACCCATGTGTCAGTGCATTGCAGCTGATCTTAGAATCGTTCAGAATCAAGTCAATGTAAAAGCAACCACCACCGAAATGCTGGGTTTTGAGGGGCGTGGTGAAGGCATTGCCGTGCAGGCAGTTGTTTTAATCTGCACAACACATGATACAAACTGACTACCTGGCGATTGACTGGCCGCGTGCCAGCGGTGAATCGGTCGCTGAGTTTAAAATCCGCTTACAACCAGCGGATTTTTTTGTGGAAGAGACATTGGGTTTTGAATTGTCTGATGTGGGTGAACACGTGTATTTGCTAGTGGAAAAAACAGGGCAAAATACAACCACGATTGCACAGCGACTTGCAGGTTTCGCAAAAGTTCATCCCGGGTGTGTTGGATATGCTGGTTTAAAGGATCGAAATGCTGTTACTTGCCAATGGTTTAGTATTCAGCTGCCGAAGATAGAACCAGCAGACTGGCAACAGCTGAATGGAAGTGATTTAACCATACTCAAGATTGCCAGACACTCCAGAAAGCTCAGAAAAGGCGCCATTAAACACAATCACTTTAAGTTGTTGCTAGGTAACGTAGAAGGTGATCGTTACAGGATTGAACAGCGGCTGCAATGGATTCAAGAGCACGGTGTCCCAAACTATTATGGTCCACAACGGTTTGGGCAATCTGGTGATAATGTTGATAAGGCAATGGCATGGCTGGCTGGTGATAGAAAACCGCCTGGGCGATATTTAAAAGGGATCTATTTATCCTCACTGCGTTCGTTTCTGTTTAATCATCTTCTCGCTGATCGCGTTCGCGATTATACATGGGATCAGGCAATACCCGGAGAGATTCTCATTTTGAATGGCAGCAATTCTTGTTTCCACTGTGCTGAAGTGACAGACGATCTTTGCCATCGTGTCAAGCAGCAGGATATTCATCCGGCGTTGGCACTTTATGGTCAAGGTGGTTTGGTTAGTACTGAAAAAGCACAACGATTAGAGCAGCGAACTTTTGGTCAGTATCCGCTAATAACGAACGCTTTGGAAACCATGAAAATGAAAAAAGCCTGGCGATCTTCGCGTTTACTGGTTTCAAATTTTGAATGGCAATGGGTCGATGTTGGTACGCTGTCGCTTGATTTTAAATTACCGTCTGGAGGTTATGCAACCAGCGTGTTAGCAGAATTATGATGCTGATTGATCACTCTGAGTATTTTTATTTGTGTTCACATGCAAAGAATAAAGTTCTAATTTCTGGATTCAGGGATGAGTTTTGGTTGGCTTGTTGGCATTCTGCTTTTCTGGAGATAATGACAAGCTTACCTTTAACTTGTGTGAATCAAGTTTTCCTCAACAGAGCTGAACTGTTTGTTGACTGATAATTTATCAAATTGTCTGTCTGATACGATTTAATTTTCGCCAAATTACTAAATGAAAAAACACGATTAAAGGTATTTCTTGTTTTCAAGTGTTTTATAGCCATTTAAATCTCTTGTAATTCATATGGTTCTTAT
>DRLZ01000136.1 GCA_011322755.1 Crenotrichaceae bacterium | reverse complement strand
AAATACGACTCTATGATCGTCTGTTCAACCACCCTGCCCCGGATTCAGCTAAAGATGGCAGTGACTATCGAGAACACATCAACCTTGATTCACTGCAAATACTAGCAAACTGTTATGTCGAACCTAGTATTAACTATGCGCAATCAGGAGAACAATTCCAGTTTGAAAGAGAAGGTTATTTCTGTATTGACAGTAAGCAGAAATCAGACAAAAAACTCGTCTTCAATCGCACTGTAACACTACGTGACACCTGGGAAAAAATTGAAAAAAGCTTTAAGGATTGAATAACAAAAACAGGAAATGATGGTAAAAACCCACCAAATCAACTGACTAGTGTCACAACTTGTGTTGCCTGAAATTCATTTACGGCATGATGCCCCCAATAACCACGAGGATTACAGAGTACTCGTGTATTTCCACAGGTATAATCGCGAACCTGATGGGTATGGCCATGAAACCAGGCATCTATTTTGTGTTTATACATCAAATGTCTTAAATCATTACAGTAACTATAACGGCCAGGTGCCATTGGTGAGCCACCCCAGCTCCAGAATGTCGGAGCATGATGTGTAATCACAACGGTATTTCCTTCAAATGGTGTGGCAAGCTCACTACTTAACCACTCGACATCTTGCTGATTGAGCGTATAAACAGCATCGTGAGTGAGCATTTCTTTTCCATACCTGATTTTTTTAAAATCGTTACTCCCTGTTTTTTTACCCTCTGAAACTGCTTTTTCAGCATCAATCCATAAAGTACATCCTAAAAAACGACTGTTACCGATGATGACAGAACGCTTGTCCATAAACTGAATATTGGTACTCGCACAGGATTCCTGTATTGTAGAGATAGTATCATTATACTCATGGTGGTAGAATTCATGGTTGCCCGCCACATAGAGTACCGGCTTATCAATCTCTGCCAGCCACTCGACACCTTGTTGATAGATACCAATATCTCCGGCTGCTATAATAACGTCAGCCTCGGTCTGCGGGTAGACCAACGGACCAAACTCGAGATGTAGATCGGAAAAATATTGTATCAACACGTTTCTTTCTAGCCTTTACTTGAATGAAGAGATCTTTAAGGTCAATTGTCTGACCTCAATAACTAACTATAGTCAACAATCAGCTTATGTCACTAACCAAGATCGAACGCAGAACATCAATCCCGGTAAATGTCGGCTCTGTCACAATTGGAGGCAGTACTCCGATTGTTGTTCAATCAATGACAAATACCGATACTGCAGATGTCAAAGCAACCGTCAAACAAGTCCATGAACTGGCTCAATCCGGGTCGGAACTGGTGCGCGTTACAGTCAACAATGAAGAATCAGCAAAAGCTGTCGCCGAAATACGCGATAAGCTGGATGCATTGAACTGTGAAGTTCCACTGATTGGCGATTTTCATTTCAACGGACATCGACTGCTGACTGAATTTCCGGATTGCGCCCAGGCACTTGCCAAATATCGAATTAATCCCGGTAACGTCGGCAAAGGACAGCGTCGTGATACCCAATTTGTACAAATGGTTGAAGTTGCATGCCGGTATGACAAGCCTGTTCGTATTGGTGTTAACTGGGGTAGTCTGGATCAATCCGTGTTGGCCCGCCTGCTGGATGAAAATACTCAAGCAGGAAATCCCAAGGAATTACCTGAAATCATGCGCGAGGCAGTGATTACATCCGCTCTGGAAAGTGCAGCACAAGCTGTCGAGGTCGGCTTACCTAAAGAGCGAATTATTCTGTCCTGCAAAATGAGTGGCGTCCAGGAACTTATCGCCGTCTATCAAAACCTTGCCATGCGTTGTGATTACGCCCTGCATCTCGGGCTGACTGAAGCCGGAATTGGTACCAAAGGTATTGTGGCATCAACAGCAGCGCTCTCTGTGCTACTTCAACAAGGCATTGGTGACACAATTCGTATTTCCCTAACACCTGCTCCGGGGACATCGCGTACACAGGAAGTCATCGTTGGTCAGGAAATACTGCAAACCATGGGTGTTCGGTCATTTACCCCGATGGTCATTGCTTGCCCAGGCTGTGGGCGCACAACCAGCGATTATTTTCAACACCTGGCACAAGACATTCAAAGCTATTTACGTCACAAAATGCCTGAATGGCGCGAGCAATATCATGGCGTGGAAGAAATGGAAGTTGCTGTCATGGGTTGTGTCGTCAACGGACCTGGTGAGAGCAAGAATGCAAACATAGGAATCAGTTTACCCGGAACCGGAGAAACTCCAGTCGCTCCTGTTTTTGAAGATGGAAAACGTACAGTCACATTAAAAGGCGATCATATTGCTGAAGAGTTCCAGCAAATTGTTGATCGCTATGTCGAGACTCATTATGGTTAATCAGAAGCATTAACGCAGTATCAACTGCCTGAAAATAGCAGATTGAGAAACAAGGGAGTTCCCATCTAATGATGTTTTCACTAACCACAGATCTCAAATAATCTGACAGCTAAATTCGATAGCGTTCTTATTGCTCTATCAACGCGCAAGTTTTT
>DRLZ01000135.1 GCA_011322755.1 Crenotrichaceae bacterium | reverse complement strand
TGCGGAATTTGAGGAGGTCAATGATGACAAGTGACATAACAGAGTAAGGATAGATATCAATTCATATTTTAAAATAAACAATGTGGTGTTAAACCACCTGTAACTGGTTCACTCTCAGTTTTTGAGCCAGTTTATCAAAATGAGATTTAAAAGAGATTAATTTAAAAGAGATTAATTTAACAATTCAGGAGAAGAAATCATGAAGAAAAAAACTTTAGTAACAGTATTACTCGGTTTATTGATAATTACACCATTTACACATGCTGTTAATACCACAACAGATAAAGGAAAAAGTGTATTGACAAAAGAACAGCAGGCAACTTCTGACAAGGCAGTCAAATCTGTTGAACAACAGCAAAATGCATTACTTGAGGAAGTTAACCAGGGTGCTCTCGAAGGTTACGAAAAAGTATTAAAAGCAACAAAACTGCTCACACAAGAAGCTAAGGAAAAAGAAGCAATCGCATTATTACAGGAAGCAACAGGAAAATTTGACCTCGCCTTGGCTGCAGATCCAACACTGAAACTGGTGCCAATTGACGGCGATATCTCAATCACTGCTTTAGTCGCTACCCCTGAGCTAATCAGAAAAGAAACAGATGTTGCAGTTGATTTATTAAAAAATCACAAAATACAGACTACACGTGCGTTATTAGAGCCGCTGAAAGACGAAATGGTGGTTTCAGCTGCATACCTTCCAATGGGTACATATCCAGATGCAATTAAACGTGCCACCAACTATTTGCTTGATAATAAAAAAGAGGACGCTGTTGCAACACTGGCAACTGCACTATCAACGATTGTTATCAAAAAATCAGTCATTCCACTCGCGATTATTCGTACGGAAAGTTTCCTGAAAGAAGCCGCTGATCTTGATAAAAATAAGGCTAAGGACAAAGTCCATGCCCTTCTGGAAGCAGCAGAGGGACAACTGGAAATTGCAACCTTGCTTGGCTACACTAGCGAAAACTCAACCCTTTATGATGACTTGAAAAAGCAGATCAAAGCTTTGAAAAAAGAAATTAAAGGCGATAACGCTGTTGAAAAAATGTACAAGAAAATAAAAGAATCAGTGAAACACCTGATTGGCAAGGAAGGTCAGCAAAGCTAATCGCACGCTACAAAGTAGTCATACTCAAACCAGAGTATGACTACTCCACAGATAATAAAAGAGTCAAATTCAGATTATCTTGCTTTGTTAGCCTATTGATGTTGTTCCAATTGCTTGTCGATATGAAAAAAAGTATTGAGACGGAAAACCGACTCTTGCTAATTAGCTTTAATGATAGTCTGTGAAGGACAAAATGAGTTAGCAGGAAGACAGTATGCTTATGGCAAGTGTGGTCAGTACGTACTAAAAAGTACCTGACTAAATATTTTTTAATAATCACGTCAATGACGATGTGATGAACATGACAGGAGATAAATTATGAGTACAAAAACTGTAAAAGTTGAGGCACACATTAACGGCGAATTGCCATTTAACTGGAGCGCATTAATGACGATCGGTGTGTTAATGGTGGTGATTGGCACTATGGGGATATTTTGGGCACCTGTTTATTCCATAGGCGTTGCGATGATATTTGGTGCATTTTTGCTGGCTGTTGGAATTGTACAGGTAGTATCCCTATTTACTGCCGGAGAAACACACTGGAAAGGCAAGCTGGCGAATATTATTATCGCCATTATCTATATTATTGGTGGTGGCTTTGCTTTGTTCAATCCACCAGCTGCGGCGACTGGTCTGACCTTGATGCTGTCGGTACTTTTTCTGGGTATTGGGCTCACCCGTATCACCTATGCATTCAAGCAAAAAGCAAATGGTTGGGCTTGGCTATGGCCGCTTGTATCTGGCGTAATTGAAATTATTATTGCAATCATCCTTATGCTTGAGTGGCCTGCATTTGGTATCTGGGTGCCAGGTATGTTTTTTGCTCTGGAACTTCTAATGAATGGCTGGCTCCTTATTGCCACTGCATCTACAGCAAAAAAGCTGACCAGTGAGATATCATAGTCGGTTCCTGGATTATAAAATAACGTCAGTATAATGTGGCTTTGCCATTTCTCAAAACTGAAAAAGCCTGCATCTGCGAAATAGAAGAGAGCAAGAGAAGTTTATGCTATTTTAATTTTATATTTCAGTCCCTTACCATCCTGTTGATACCAACAGGATGGTAACCAATTGTTGAATGTATTCGTACTTTGTTCGTTTACAACAAAAGATGGTCTCATTGTTCTTGAAATCAGAAACTTTTTGTACAGCTTTCTGTGCCCCTTGTTCAGTATCTGCTTCAGATTACTGTACGTGAAAATAGAAATAATTAGTACCTGATTATTGAATTCCACATCATTAAACACTACATGCATTTAGTGAGCATACACTCAAAACGTAACAAACTTCAAGGAGTTTACAATGAAATCAAGTTTAATCAAATATCTCTTTCTGATATTGTGGCTGATTACCATATCCGCTTTTGCTGAAGATGCAGGAATAGAAAATCTGCGTATCACAAGTAAAGCCTTTGCATCAATTGCACGAAAAGTATCACCATCTGTTGTATTTATACAGGTTGAAAGTACCAAAGCAGTGCCTTCATTACAGCAATTTTCCACACCATTCGGGCCAGGTGGATCTCTCAATGATGACTTGCTAAAACATTTTTTTGGTAACCAGTTTCGTGGCTTTCAACAAACTCCGCAACCTGGTGCCCAACAGCAAGAACGGCGAGTCATGGGACAAGGTTCTGGTTTTGTTTTTAAAGTTGAAAGTGGTTTATTATCCAATAAATCATATATTATGACGAACAATCACGTTGTCGATCATGCTGACAAGATTCGTGTCAAATTCAAGGATGGGAAAGAGTATATCGCCAGATTAAAAGGCACTGATCCAAAATCTGATATCGCAGTTCTGGAGGTTGACGCGAATATTGCCCCAGCCTTACCGCTTGGTAATTCGTCCCGACTTGAAGTAGGAGAATGGGTAGTTGCAATCGGGAATCCATTTGGTCTGAGTCATACCTTGACTGTTGGTGTTGTCAGCGCTAAAGGTCGTAGCAGTGTCGGCATCAATGATTATGAAAATTTTATTCAAACCGATGCTGCAATTAATCCGGGCAATTCAGGTGGTCCATTACTCAACCTGGATGCTGAAGTTGTTGGCATGAATACCGCTATTTTCAGTCGAAGTGGAGGGTCAATGGGCATTGGTTTTGCTATCCCCATTAATCTGGCAAAACAAATTGCTGAACAATTGATTGAAAAAGGTGAAGTAACCCGTGGTCACCTGGGCATTGTTATTCAGCAGTTAACGCCAGAACTCGCCGAGTCATTTGGAGTTGAGCCTGGAGAAGGCATTCTGGTCGCGCAAGTTTCCGATAATTCACCTGCCCAGAAAGCTGGTGTAAAACAAGGTGATATAATCCTTTCTTATAAAGGCTCTGCTGTTGATAATGTTGGCCGTTTTAGGAACAGTGTCGCATTGACAACTCCTGGCAGTAAAGCAAAACTTGTTGTGTTACGTGATGGTAAGCACAAGACTTTGACTGTGCAAATCGGCAAACAGGAGAAAGGGATACAGTTAACTGATCGCTCCAAACAAGATGCCGATGAAATTGGCATCACTGTCCAGACAATCACATCTCAACTAGCTGAACAATTCAATATCGAGCAGGGAAAAGGTGTTGTTATCACCCGAGTTGAACCGAACTCAATTGCTGCAAGAGCAGGTATCAGGCCAGGCACAGTCATATTACAAGCCAACCGCAAACCGGTTAACAGCACGGCAGACTTTAGACGTATTGTTAAGGATAGCAGTGCAAAGAAAATGCTTCTGTTGCTGGTTCGTGAAGCGGGTAGCCAACGTTTTATCGCGCTCAACTGGTAACAACAAGGCCAACATCATTCATCTGATCATGACCATAAGGATTA
>DRLZ01000134.1 GCA_011322755.1 Crenotrichaceae bacterium | reverse complement strand
TTGAACCATAAACGTTATCACGCAAAATACGTCCATTTTCATGAATCTGGTGTGATGAATCGTGCAGCTTATTTTTTCCCGCACCCGAACCACGAAACGTTGCGACTTCGATAATTTCACGGCCATATCTGATATGGACTAAACGAAACCGACGACCAATTAAACTGGAATTTCGGAAAAGCTGGCGCACTTCTTCAGGTAATGCACTGGTCGCAACATCAAAATCCTTAGGTTTTCGATCCAGTAACAAATCACGCACGCAGCCACCAACCAGATATGCCTGGTGACCCTGAGATTTTAAGCGATGCACAACTTTTATTGCATTCGAGCTGATACAATCCAGATCAAAATCATGTTCCGACAAATGATGCATGCTGAAACCGTCTTCATTTATTTGTAAACGATCATCGTCAGCAGTGCCCATGATTTTTTTTATTATTCCAATAATTGCAATCTTTCTTGCTCCCTATTGTTGTTTCACAAATTGATTGTACTCACTTTACATCAGTTTTTGGAAGTGAAATCAGTTTCCGGAAAAGCCAGCTGTGATATATCTATCTTGGCGCAACAAATAGAAATGCCAATCAACAATTCTACTCTTTCATGCTTTCTGAATTCTGATTTTCTCCGGTTGGATACTCTGACAATCATAGCACTCTAGCATCTGTCATCTCAATGAATACACAGCGAGGAGAAAACAGGAAATTCAACGAATAAGACTGCACAAAGCTAACGTAGGTAAAAAAGTACAGACATTGGCGTATGCGAGAAATTTACTATTGTGTGTCATATCGTTATACTGTGCGGTCGTTGTGTCCCCATCGTCTAGTTGGTCCAGGACGTTGGCCTCTCACGCCGAAAACAGGGGTTCGAGTCCCCTTGGGGACGCCATGTCATATCATTCGGTAGCATCTAAAAAATCTGTTACATAGCAGGATCACTGTTTAAACGCGGCTCGAAAACCTTGGACATCCCATATACACAGTGGTTTTCGCGCTCCATTCGCCTTGTGAACGGGTCACTCACGACAGTTGATAAAAGTGTCCTGGTTAAATTCCAACTAGAAATCTCCACCAACCTGTAATTAATTATTGCATGTCTTAACACAAGCCGTTACTCTGAGATCGGTCAATCTATCATTTTCTAAATCACAGGAAACCTGTTACCTACAAACTAATTGAGTATCAGGAAGACATACATTTACATTGGTAAAACTTTATGAGCAATAATCCAGTACCTGATCAGCCCGTTGAAGAAAAAACGCCTCCCAAGAAACGCCAGCATTTGCTCGAAGATCTGCTGTTGTTGGTATTGATTCTGTTAACGATGCTGGGTATTTATATCAGTGATGTCGCAATGGCTGATATCGATGGCTACTTGTACTGGATGGTCATGATTATTGTTTTTGCAATTTCAGCAATGCTGATCAATATTATCCAGTCTAAACATAAAGTTTCCAGCATTAAAGAAATTCTGGTTGAGCAATCATTACACTGGCTGGGAGCTATTCTAGCTTTATTCGGGGTACTCTTGCTCGTCCATGCAGAAGCGCTTACTCATGACAGTGCGGCATTAGTATTTTTGATCGTTCTTTCACTGGCAACTTATCTTGATGGCATACGCATCGGTTGGCGCTTTGGTCTGATTGGTAATTATCTAGGCCTTGCCGCTGTTGTCATGGCTTATGTTGACAATCCCATGTGGATTCTTTATGTCATCGCTTTTCTGACTATTGCCGGGGTGTTCTTTTTTGATAGAAAACTTAGCAAGTCGTCGATCAAACAAACTGATTGACTGCTAATACACCGGGCTCTAGCAGTCTTGCATGGGTGTGCTGACTCAGTCCAAAGAGAATCATATGATTACTGTTTCAGCGGAAATGTAAGCACCTGATCAATACGTTCAGAATGACTAAGCATCATCAGAAGACGGTCCAGCCCAATTGCAATTCCAGCCGTATCAGGCATCCCTGCTCTCAAAGCAGCCAGAAAACCCTCGTCAAGACCAGACACTGTCAAACTATTGCGTTGTCGTTCAGCCTGTTGTGCAAGGAAACGTTGCCTTTGCTCCTCGGCATCGGTTAATTCCTGAAATCCATTGCCAATTTCAACGCCATCAATAAACACTTCAACCCGTTCTGCAATCTCCGGCAGTTGCGGGTGTAATCGAGCTAACGCAGATTGACAAGCCGGGTAGTTATAGACAAAAACAATACACTGCTTTGGCAATTGTGGCTGCACTCCATGTGAAAACAAAAAATCCAGCCACGCAGAGCGATCGTCGGCACAGATTGATTTGGCTTCTGGATAACCCAACGTGTTCGCAGCACGCTCAAAATCACCAATCGTTCCTGATAACGGGTTAACGTTCACTGCTTCACTAAAAACTGTTTGATATGTTAGATAAACTGCTTGTTTTGGAATCTGAGAAACCGGTAAGACATCAGTCAGTAATGCTTCAGTCTCTTGCATAAGTTGGCGCAAGGTGTAGCCGGGGCGATACCATTCCAGAATCGTGAACTCAGGGTTGTGATAACGTCCTGATTCATTATTCCGGTAGGCTTTACAAATCTGATAAATCGCACCACTCCCGGCAGCCAGCAACCGCTTCATGGCAAACTCAGGTGACGTCTGTAAGTAAAAGCATTCTGTGCCACCAGAAGACTTTGGTACCTCAAACCCCTCAATCATAGGTTCTGGATTGGTATAGGGGTAAAGCCCGGGCGTTTCTACTTCAAGCACATCTCTCTGTGCAAAAAAAGCACGCACAGTTGATAACATCCTGGCACGCAGATGCAATAGCTCCAGCGAACACGCTGGTTGCCAGTCAACAGCACTCTCAGCCTTTGACACGCGACACGTATTCTTCAGTACGCGTATCGACCTTAATCACCTCGCCTTCCTGAACAAACAATGGCACGCGCACAACAGCACCAGTCTCCAATGTTGCCGGTTTACCGCCTCCTCCGGAGGTATCTCCACGTAAACCCGGATCTGTTTCCACAATTTTCAATTCAACAAAATTAGGCGGAGTAACAGACAGCGGCACATCATTCCACAGCGTTACAACACAAGTATCTTGCTCTTTCACCCATTTTGCAGCGCTATCCAGCGCTGCCGCATCTGCAACGTATTGTTCAAAAGACTCCGGATGCATAAATGTGTAAGTGTCACCGTCGCTATACAGATATTGCATCTCTGTTTCCATTACATCCGCACCTTCGACTGTTTCTCCGGATTTAAATGTACGTTCGATGACACGTCCATTCTTCAAATTGCGAATTTTGACACGGCTAAAAGCCTGGCCTTTTCCAGGTTTGACAAATTCGTTTTCGATAATGTTGTAAGGATCATTATCCAGCATTATTTTTAACCCAGCCTTGAATTCATTGGTACTATACGTTGCCATAATTACTCTCGTTACCGATTAATCAATTAAGCCAGTTACTCTATCATCATCACTTTTCAGGTCAATAGATTGTGCTACATAAACCACTCAATTCATCAATTACAAACAGCACACCAGCAAGTTGGCAACAAGAGCTGGCTCATGCATTCACACAGCCAGAAGACTTATTGAAATTTCTGCAACTTGATAACAACGCGTCTCATTTATATAACGATCTGGAGAAAGCTGTGCAGGATTTTAGTTTTCTGGTTCCAGTCAGCTACGCACAACGTATGCAAAAAGGCGATCCGGAGGATCCTCTGTTACTGCAAGTCATGCCTTCAGCTCAGGAGTTAATACCCACGCCTGGCTACAGCACAAATCCAGTTGGCGATCTTGAGGCAACCACCATTCCCGGACTTCTGCATAAATATTATGGCCGTGTTTTGTTAATTACAACGGGTTCATGTCCCATCCATTGTCGTTATTGCTTCCGTCGTAACTTTCCCTATCAACACAACCAGACCAGTTCAAAGCAACACCAACATGCAATCGACTACATTCGACTCAATCATGAAATCACGGAAGTGATTCTCAGCGGCGGCGATCCGCTCATGCTTTCCAATCAACGCCTGTCCAAACTCTTTCAATCCCTGCAAGCAATTTCCCATCTTAAGCGACTTCGTATTCATACCCGCATTCCAACAGTGCTGCCATCACGTATTGATGATGATTTATTACAGCTCTTCACACAAACCAGATTGAAAATAATTCTGGTAACCCATATCAATCATGCCAATGAACTCGATTCGAAGACAGTGCTTGAGGTGTTCAACCAACTCTCAAATGCCAAAATACGATTACTTAACCAAAGTGTATTGCTGCACAGAATCAATGATAGTCCTCATACATTGATTAAATTGAGTGAGGCGTTGTTCGATGCAGGAATCATCCCGTATTATTTACATCTACTCGATAAAACCACGGGCACGAGTCATTTTGAGATAACAGATCACAACGCTTTAACACTCTATCAGAGCTTGCAAAACCAATTACCAGGTTACCTTGTACCTAAGCTGGTACGAGAAATACAGGGAGAACAATCGAAAACACTGAAAACACAACGATGACATGTGTAAGCTCAAAACAGAGCTTTCCACAATTGACAATCTGCCACAATAAGGAGTGCGGGTGGCACTTCATGCTCTTGGAATCGAAATTAATTCAGGAGTAAAACAGAGAAAAGCCTAAGCTACTTAGTTACCAAACTCAGCTTTGCTTAAGCGTTACTTTCGACTGTAGCTAACACGCCCAGCGTTGAGCGCCTGTTATTTATCGTGAGTCTGCAAGCAGATAACTAAATAAGACTCAAAGCAATTCACTTTTACACTTCAGGTATTACCTGCTCTCTACACAGGGTTAATAAAACCACTGTGCCAGTCATAATAAAGTAGTGGTAACAACATCGAATAGAAATAACGCATTGACTGATCACAGTAATAACAGACCCGCACGTTATTACCCCACAGGTAATATGTAAAAAATCAAGCACACCTGGACGCGCAGACAGAAACAGTATTTGTGGACGTTAAGCGAACAGCAGGAATATTGTATTGAAGACTAGATATTTCCTGGAAGTGAACTATCACCAAAGATGAATGAACATGGGATTCAATTGCTGTAAGCAACTGAGTAAAATGGTGGCCAGGCGTGGAATCGAACCACGGACACGAGGATTTTCAGTCCTCTGCTCTACCGACTGAGCTACCTGGCCTTTTGTGTAACTAGTCAGCCGCACTATTAAAGCGGTCTTGACCGGATCAGTCAAGAAGTTTTGTTTATACTGTACTTTTTTTTTCATCAGTCTCGCTTAATTGAAACCAGTGATCCAGTGTTTCATATGCCTCATCCAGCCCGGTTTTCTTGAGCGCTGAGAATGTCTGCACTGTTGCAGGCATGGTTGCTGGTGTCAGTTCCTGTCGAATTGCCATGAGCGTTGATTTGGCTTTTCCATAACCCAGTTTGTCTGCTTTTGTAAGCAGGATATGTAACGGAAGCTGCCGATGTTCGCACCAATCAATCAATTGCAAATCATAATCCGACATTGGATGACGTATATCCATAAAAACCATTAGACCCTGCAAAGACTGCCGGTTTTGCAAAAAATCGTCCAGCAAGCCTCGCCACTGATTTTGCACTTGACGCGAGACTTTCGCATAACCATAGCCCGGTAAATCAACAATCCGGCGTTGTGAATCAATCTCAAAGTAGTTAAGCTCGCGGGTACGCCCCGGCGTTTTACTGGTACGCGCCAGATTATTTTGTGATGCCAGCACATTGAGCCCGCTGGATTTTCCCGCATTCGATCGTCCGGCAAACGCAACCTCCAGTCCCTCATCAACAGGCGCATCCTGCATCCGCACAACGCTTAACATAAATTTCATATTCTGGTAGGGTAGTCGCATACGCTGGCTCGCTATGACTACGCAGTTCGCGTAGAATTATGTGTCTATGTCATCAATAATACAGGGGTTGTTAACTATGCGGAAACTGGTTTTTACTTTCTTCGCGGTGCTGATTCTACAAATACATCCGTTAACCGGCTTTGCAGCAAGCGCTGAACAAGCAGTAGCGGGCTGTGTTGCCTGCCACGGCGACAAAGGCAACAGTGTTGCCCCGATTTTTCCAAAACTGGCAGGACAAAACAAAAAATATCTCGCCAAACAACTGCGTGACTTTAAACTGCATCTTCGTAAAAACCCTACAATGGAAGGATTGGTAGCAGGCATCGATGACAAGACAATTGATACAATTGCAGCATATTATGCAGCGCAACAAATTCAGGCCACACCAACACCATTACCTGATGAAGATGAAGATGACGAGGATGATGAGAGTGACAGCAATGCATTTTCAAACACTGAAGAACTGCTAAAAACCGGACACGAATTGTATCTGTCAGGTAATCTGGAAACCAGAGTTCCGGCCTGTAGCGCATGTCATGCACCCGACGCGATGGGTAACCCATTAGCTGGTTTTCCCTCATTAAAAAACCAGCATGCAACTTATCTTGTCGCCACATTAAAACAATTTCGTGAAGGTGAGCGAAAAAATGATTCTACAGGGATGATGCACATGTCAGCCAAACGAATGTCCACAGCAGAAATAAACGCAGTTTCCACATACCTTGCAAACCTTAAATAGCGGCTATCTAAACGCAATGGGGTCTACAAGCACATACTTTCACGGATTAATACAATTTCTGTTTTGAACTTTTGTGAGTGTTGTCAGCTCGTATTCAGCGCAACCTGACTATAATTTCTGTTTAACGCCATGTTGGGCATTGCGATACTGCTTTGTTTTAACATGAGATAATTATCCCGGCTATTGAGCGTAAGGAGCCCTTGCATGACTATTCAAAAACGACTGGTTTTCATTTTTCTTTGTGTCATTTCTCTCAGCATTCATGCTCTTGAATCGCAGGAGATCAATATCGAAAAAGGTGAGGGATATGAAACTATTGATCCACCACAGCCAACGGATGATCCTGGCAAAGTTGAGGTCATCGAATTCTTTTGGTACGGTTGTCCTCACTGTTATCGATTTGAGCCAATTCTGCAAAAGTGGCTAAAAACACGCCCTGATTACGTCAACTATATTCCTCAACCAACAGCGTTCAATGCAACCTGGGCCAAGCATGCGCGCGCATATTACACTGCTGAAGCTTTAGGTGTAATTGATAAAATGCATGAGGATTTTTTTACAGCTATCCAGATTGATAAAAAAAGACTGGATAAGGAAGATGTGTTAGCTGACTTTTTTGCAGCACATGGCGTCAAAAAAGAGGATTTTACTAACACCTACAGCTCATTCCTGGTTGAAGCCAAGACACGGCAAGCTGAAGCCGCTCCAGGGCGTTATGGGGTGACAGGCGTTCCTGCAGTGGTGATTAATGGCAAATACCGTGTTTCCGGAACCACAGCTAAAAATTATGACAACATGATCAAGGTAATGGATTATTTAATTGCCAAAGAGCATGCAGCGTTGACAAAAACTACTGTTAAGTAACGAATAACTATCGGGGGCCTCTAAAAAACCTTACACAGTCAAACTGTGTCGCTGGCAACGGTTTTTAGAGGCTCCCGGCGTTATTAACATCGCTGCATCTTTTCTCGTCTGTCGCATCACCCGTTACCATCATAAATAGATTCTGTTAATATCCACTCTGTTTCTTCCAATTGCACACCTCAATGTTTCGTTGTGAACCCAATTGGACGACTCAGTGTTTGCTTAAACTTCAGCTCTTGCTGCAAGGCAGTCACAAATTGTTGTGCTTCACTCGCCTTTCCGAGGATACCAAGCTGACGCTGCACTGTTGCAAAATCACCTGGCGTTAATGTCAACATCTGATTAAATTGCTCCCGAAGATGATGAATACTGTCATCTGATTTCTGCATATAACGTTTAAACAGCTTCCAGGACTGTTCGGGTTTCAAATAATCAAACTTCAGTTTGAAGTCAAAACGACGTAAAACAGCATTATCCAGATTTTCCATCAAATTGGTTGAACAAATGAATATGCCTTGAAATCGTTCCATTTGTACCAGCAATTCATTCACTTGAGTCACTTCCCAACTGTTCCGGCTTTGGCAGCGATCACGCAAAAAACTGTCTGCCTCATCAAGCAGCAACAAACTTTTCTCATCAGCCGCCTGCTCAAACATACGTGCAATGTTTTTTTCAGTTTCACCAATATAGCAATCGATAATATCAGAAGCTTGCTTTGCAAACAGCTGCATATCCATTGTGCGCGCCAGATGCGCAGCATACGCGCTTTTACCTGTGCCTGGCGGTCCGTAAAAACACAACCGGCCTTGTTTGCTCTGGTTAAGACCTGTGCGTATATGACCAAGATCGCCTGAAGTCTGCAGCAAAGAAGCATCGTAGACCTCCGATTGGATGACTTGTGCCGAGCGGGTTGAGATACCCATTGCTTTCAATGTGTTATAGATAACCTGCTCAATGTTGTCTTCAACCTCGTGTTGTTGATCATGTTCAATCATCGCACTCACACGGACTGCCCGTTCAATCACTGCAGGGGGCAAATGCTCAATCCCCGAAATACGCTCAATCCACGCATCACTGACGCTGGTTTGATCAAGGGCTTTTTTCAAAATACGCTGCCGTGCAGAACGCGGCGGTACTTTCATTTCCAGCACATAATCAAAACGTCTGACAAACGCATTATCAAGACTCATGATCGAGTTGGTAATCCAGAATGTCGGTACATTATTCGCTTCCAGCAATTGATTAACCCAGGCTTTGTCGCGCCCAGATTTTTTTCTGTTGCTCAGCAAAGCAAACAAGTCATTCGGAAATAAATCCTCAATCTCATCAAACATCAGACAACACTGCGTATCGTTGCGTAACAACCGTTGTGCAAGCTGGCAGGCAGAGATACGCTGCTTTCCTGATAAAGTATCACCATCGGGGCTTTCTACACTCAGTGTGTATAACCGCAAGCCGACTGCTTCTGCTATGGTATGCGCCAGCTCTGTTTTACCTGTACCGGGCGCGCCGTAAAGCAGAATATTTGCCCCTTGATGCTGATGCTTAACCGCCTTTTTTAGATATTTCTTCAGGCGTTTAAAGTCTTTATTAATGTATTCATAATCACTTTTTTTCAGTCTGGCTTTAGGTGCAGGAATGATGTACGCCGAGAACAGCTGCATGATGTCGGCCTGCTCAACCTCAAGTGAGTGACACAAACCATCCAGCATTTCAAACTTGAATTCAAGATCATTGTTTGAATTTTTCAGTTTCACCAGTCCTGAGCGATACAACAAACCATCCTTATGCAGCGCCAAAATAATTTTTGTCTTGGCAATGCCCAGGGTATTCGCCAGAATCGAATAGAGCTGACTGTTGTTGATCGTCCTAAACACATCAAAACAACGCCCGAATTGTTCATGGGTATTGACCAGACAGGCAAACGTCAGCACTTCAGCATCAACTTTAGTTAATCCAAATGCCTTTCTGATACATTTAATGTTTTTGAACAGATGCGATTGACGCTTGATTTTAATTGCTGATATTTGAGCGTAACGCTTTTTTAGCAACGTATTGAGTTGCTCTGTTTTCAATTTTCGGCAGTCATTATCGTTGATGCCAATATACATTTTTGGCTCATCATGCATTGCCGAGTTATTCAGGAATATCTTAATTCCTCCGCATTCAAACAACATGCGGAAGATCCATAACCGGCATAACAATTGAGTATCTGAACTACCAGGAATTTCCTGACCAGCCATCCAGTTTGTTTGCTTAGTGTGTAGTTGTTTTTTCATCTGCTTGAAAAAATTTTATTTGTAAGACAATAAAAAACCCCGATCGACAACTGCCGACCGGGGTTTGTTCGGGAGACAGTACATGCCCTCCGCGTCTTCATGTGGAGGATCAAGTCAATATGATAATCTTGGTTTTTACATTCAAATCAACGATACAG
>DRLZ01000133.1 GCA_011322755.1 Crenotrichaceae bacterium | reverse complement strand
GTGTAGAGCCCAGCCCGTCACATTCAGGGCAAGCGCCTTTTGGATTGTTGAACGAAAAGATTCTTGGCTCTAGCTCACTCAGGCTATAACCGCATTGGTTGCAGGCGAAACGGTTCGAAAATAACAACTTTTCGCTGTCATCATCCATTGACATCACAATCGCAATCCCATCAGCTAGATTCAGTGCGGTTTCAAATGATTCGGCCAGCCGCACAGATAAATCATCTCGTACCCGAAAACGGTCAACAATCACTTCGATGGTATGCTGCTTGCGTAAATCCAGAACTGGCGGTTCATCCAGCTCGTAGATTTCACCATCAATACGGGCGCGAATAAAGCCCTGACCTTGCAAATCTTGCAGAATCTGGGTATGTTCGCCTTTGCGCTGGTTAACCACAGGCGCCAGCAGCATCCAGCGACTTTTCTCCGGCAACGTCAGCACCTGATCCACCATTTGACTGATGGTTTGCGCTTCCAGTGAAGTATGATGCTCGGGGCAGCGCGGCTCACCTGCCCGGGCAAACAGCAAACGCAAATAATCATATATTTCAGTAATTGTGCCGACTGTGGAACGTGGATTATGTGATGTCGATTTCTGCTCGATTGATATCGCCGGAGACAAGCCTTCAATATGATCGACGTCAGGCTTTTCCATCATCGATAAAAACTGGCGCGCATAAGCTGACAAGGATTCCACGTAGCGACGTTGTCCTTCAGCGTAGATGGTATCAAAAGCCAGTGATGATTTGCCTGAGCCTGATAGACCAGTAATTACAATCAATTGATTACGCGGCAAATCAATATCAATGTTTTTAAGATTATGAGTGCGCGCACCCCGGATAGAAATCTGTTTCATAGTTTCATAGTTGACTACAAGCTCAAATTAACCTGCTAATATATGCTGTTTTAGATAACCAACGCAAAGTGGTTACCTGGATTATTCTAACGTCATATACTTGCAAGAGAGAAACAAAGATTTGGAGACAACTGAACAGACACACACAACAATGAGTCCGTCAGAAACAAAGGCAACGATCGGATTGGCGAGCATCTATGCAATGCGAATGCTGGGTTTGTTTATGATTTTGCCCGTATTTTCTGCATTTGCACAACATCTGCAATCGGCAACACCTGCATTGATTGGGCTGGCAATCGGCGCCTATGGTCTAACCCAGGCAATTTTTCAAATTCCATTTGGTATGGCTTCTGACCGATTAGGACGCAAGAAGGTCATTGCCATGGGTTTATGCCTGTTTGCTGCAGGCAGTATAGTTGCAGCGATGGCTGATTCTATCTACATGATCATCGCTGGCCGCGCTCTGCAAGGTAGTGGCGCTATCGCAGCGGCAACCATGGCATTGCTCGCCGATCTGACACGTGAAGATCAGCGCACCAAGGCAATGGCAAGCATCGGTATGAGTATTGGTCTTGCCTTTGCAGTGTCATTAATTGCTGGGCCAATCATCGCCAGTCAAGTCGGCTTATCGGGAATATTCTGGCTCACCGCAGCATTCGCAATTAGCGCATTCGTTATCCTGTTTACATTCATTCCGAATCCAGTCAGGCAACGCTTCCATCGTGATGCAGAAACATTGCCGGCATTGATGCGGCAAGTCGTCAGCAATCCTGAATTACTAAGACTCGATTTTGGCATTTTTGCATTACATTTAGTGATGACAGCAGGTTTTGTTGTACTACCCATCTTGATTATTAAAGCAGGTCTTCCGGTGATTGAGCACTGGAAAATTTACCTGCCTACTTTACTTTTATCAGTCGCAGTCATGATACCATTGGTGATTCTCGCAGAAAGCAAACAGAAAATGAAAACTGTGTTTCTGTCTGCAATCATGCTGGTCAGCTTTGCTGAAATTGGTTTTGCCCTGTTCCATGACAGTGTACTTGCAATCAGTCTTTCCATGTTTATTTTCTTTTCCGGATTTAATGTACTGGAAGCAACGCTGCCGTCTCTGGTTTCCAAACTTGCGCCTGCAGATTCAAAAGGAACAGCGATGGGTGTTTATTCCACCAGCCAGTTTCTCGGTGCTTTCTGTGGGGGAACACTATCAGGCTGGATATCAGGTCATTGGGGAGCAAGTACAGTGTTTCTGGTCATCGCTATTATTGTACTGGTGTGGGTCATGGTCGCTTCGTTTATGAAACCGCCACGACACATCAGCAGCATGTTGTGGTCTGTTAATGTCGACAGTAACGAACATGCCAGACAACTCTCGGTTGATATCGCTAAAATTGCAGGAATTGAAGAGGCGGTCATTGTCCCTGAAGACGACGTCGCCTATCTTAAAGTGAATAAATCTAAATTAAATAGACAAGCATTGGAACACCTGCTTGGTAAACAAGCAGCCCATTCAACCTAACTCATTTATCAGGAGACAACCATGGCTTTAAACAAAGTAATGCTGATCGGGAATCTGGGAGCAGATCCTGAAGTACGCTATATGCCCAGTGGAGCTGCAGTCACCAACCTGCGGCTCGCTACTTCTGAGCGCTGGAAAGACAAACAAACTGGAGAAAACCAGGAGCGGACTGAATGGCACCGTGTCGTACTCTATAACCGACAGGCAGAAATTGCAGGAGAATACCTTAGAAAAGGCAGCAAGATTTATATCGAAGGCAGCATCCGCACCAATAAATGGCAGGGCCAGGATGGACAAGACCGTTATACAACCGAAATTATTGCTCGAGAAATGCAGTTTCTGGACAGTAAACCTTCAGGTGGCACTGCCAGTTTTAACCAGCCCCAACAATCAAATCCTGCTCCGCAACAGAATAATACAGCTCCTCAGAGTGCTCCAGTAGACAATGGCGACTTTGACGACGATATCCCATTTTAAAAAATGGGCCAATAATGATCATTTTGCTATGACAAGTAACTGTGTAATAGACACAATTCTGGCGAATTACGCTCACGTCGTTGTACCATTGAGCCAGTAAATGAAATTGCTGTTCGTCCATGCACATCGCAAAGGACAAACAGGCGACAAGCCAGTTGGGTCATTTCAGAACAGCATTTGACAGAAACAACACCAACATGTCTCTCATATCATTTTAGATATGGTTTGAAAGATAGACATTGCTGGTGGCTTTACCAACAATCAAGCATCTTCCTGCTTGCGGTAAATCTGATCGACATAACCCACAATTTTCGGATCGGGTTGATGAGCGATGGTATGATCTTTATTCGGATAGTCCAGTGTGTAGAGGAAATGACGCATGCTGTTAATACGTGCGCGTTTTTTATCGTCTGACTTGATGACAACCCAGCGCGCATCGGCTGTATCGGTATAAAAAAACATCGACTTGCGGGCTTCTGTATACTCATCCCACTTATCCAGTGACAACAAATCAATATCGCTTAACTTCCAGTGTTTTAGCGGGTCGTGCTTGCGGGAATGGAAACGTCTCAGCTGTTCCTGGCGGGTCACTGAAAACCAGTATTTTGTTAGCAAGGTTCCTTCATTGACCAGCATTCGCTCGAGTAGAGGCGCCTGACGCATAAATTCCAGATATTCTTCATCGGTACAAAAACCCATCACTTTTTCAACCCCTGCACGGTTGTACCAGGAGCGGTCAAAAAACACCATTTCACCCTTTGTAGGTAGTTGACAGACATAGCGTTGAAAATACCATTCCCCTTGTTCTCTCGGAGAAGGCTTTTCCAGAGCAACAACATGGGCAGCTCTTGGGTTAAGATGCTCCATATAGCGTTTAATGGTTCCGCCTTTCCCTGCTGCATCACGCCCTTCAAACAGGATGACGATTTTCTGACGATGCTCTTTAACCCAGCTTTGAACCTTTAATAGTTCGGTTTGCAATAATTGTTTTTCCTGCTCGTATTCATCTGTACTCAGTTTTTCAGAATAAGGATAATCGCCGACAGCGTGGGTAATTGCCAATAAATCCTTACCCTGCATGGTTTCAGGTTGACTCAAAACATGTTTTGGATTCTTCAGCTTTTCAAGCTGTTTTAAAGCATCCTTTTTTGTGATTTTTTCACGTCGTTTTGATTTTTCATCTTTGTCTGGCACCTATGATCCCCTCTATTATTTCCATGCACTCGTACAGGCTTGTTATTTATTGTACTCAATCACAGGTTATTTCAACAATCCATCAACCAATTAGTCGGTAAAACATAAGAAACAATCAGGATATCCCACTGATTTATAAGTAGCCAGAAAACGACTAACGCAATGCTGCTTTCAGGTTTTTCAGTACGTTGATGAACTGGGTAGACTGGTAGGTATCGTCATTTTCAACTTGCTTGTACAACGCATCAAGTTGCTGGTGAACAAGGGGTTTTTTATCGATGTCGATAATAATCAATTCAATCGCCATGACAAGCTGCTCAGAACCGATATAATCGCGAAACGCTCCGTTAATACCAAGCGTAATCAAGTCATCAACAATGTGTTGTTTTTCTGCATTACCAAATTCTACAAGCATCATTTCCTGGCTGACTTTATCAATAATGTCGTATAACTGTGCGCTGATTGTTGCTATTCGCAGGCGGGTTTCTCCGCTGGTTTTCTGTAGAACCCGGGACAGCTGGTTGATTTTTTTTGCCTGGGCATGGTTCACCTGGCGCGCAATAATACCAGTCATTCGCAGGTGCCCATCAGCAATCGGTACATTACCAGGTTTGGCAAGCGCATGACGCATTTTGCGTTGCCAATTGAGGTGATGCATTGAATTGTTATGGCAGGCATGACAATCAAACACTGCAAGTTCCGGAAAAACAAGCGTTTGACTACGCATCGAAGTCTGCAACATGTTTAATTGAGCTTTTGTCGCCGCGATTTGACCGTATGCCCAGATTTTAGTGTGGGACGCAGTTGGTTTGCGTTTTCTGTAATCGTCATCAACCTGAAAATGAGCGGGTTGCAAAGCCTGGAAAGTATCCAGTTCAAAACTTAGCCGAGGATGTCCTGCTCCCATAATCTGGTGAGTCGCAAACTTGTCATCATTACCGAGATGACAGGATAAACAAAGTTCAGCGCGTTTGGTAAAATCATCGGTTGGATACATTCCACGCTTAACATTATCCAGATGCCTTGTTTGCTTTTCAGTATGTGTTTCAATCCAGTTTTCAGATCCGCCATGGCACGCTTCACAACCAACGCCATCCGAGATCTGAAAACCGTCGCCTTGTTGCTGTTTAGGGATATTATCGGCATGACAATCAAGACAGATCCTCGCTGTCTGTGCGTTCTCCAAACCTAATTTTCCAGCAATCGCTCTGGATTCCTTGCTCAGCAAGGTCTGATATGCTTTGGCGTGACTGTCGCGTTGTGACCAGATAACATATTCATTGAGTTGAACATTATATTGATCATTGGGCTGAACCGATCCATGACAAACCGTTGACGCGCAACTGCCAACACCCAGATGCTTATCTGCAGACTGATAAGGCAGGGGTGCGCTACTCACAGGAGCAGAAATAAACCAGTAGAGTAAAGTAAAAAAAACAGCTATGAGTTGTCGCATCGTGTTTATTATTCGGGTTTCACAAACCAGGGTTGAAGATGTTTGTCGAGATAAAGATGTTGCATTTCCTCAAGATTGAGTGGGCGAGAGCCAAGACGACCAAATACCGCCATTTGATGTCCTGTTTCATCAACACCACGATCACGATCAAGCCCTTTGGATAAGGCCAATGCTGGAGAACTGGTCTGATAACTTGCAATTAATTCGGGTTTGGGTTGCGGACTAAAACCATAGAATCCAGGTTGAGTCTCAGGAGAGGTTAATTGCAGAACCTTGAGACCATCCACTCCGTCAGCGACATAAGCAAACAAAGTGGCATTGGTTGTTGCCACAACCACATCACGAACATCACGTAACGCACCATTGGCATTAAACGTTTGATTCAATCTCATGTGCTCCGGTTTTTCGATATCAACAATGGCCAGGCCATCTTTTCCGTCGGCGACATAAGCATAGGTTCGGGCAAGATAAACCCGGTTTGCCTGTTTGAGTGGTATCACATTGTCTGGTATTAAAACGGGTTGCTTTTTATTGGTGATTTCAATCACTTTTAAGCCATCGCTGTCGGTGACGAATAGATAGCGAAACTGAAGCGCTGACGCGCGAGCGTTATTCAGCGCTACAACACTTTCCAGCTGTGGTTTCAGTGGATTATCCAGATTAAGAATCACCAGTCCCGCATCAGCAATAATATAAACGTAATGACCGCCAATGGTGATATGCCGCGCACCATTCAGTATCCCATTGTCATTCCAGGTCAATGCGCGTTCGAGATAATTATTGCGCAACTCGCCATCAGCAAGCGTGTTCAGGTCGGTTAAAATCAATCCTTCCTGACTGTCGGTGATCAGCGCATAATTGTAAATCGGGTGAAACGGCTGCTCCTGATTTTCTTCGCGCATTAACTGACCCTTGTTGCGATCAGGATGAATCGGTTGATTGGTCGGTAAAGCAACACATGTGGCGTTTTTAGATTCAATACGCGTGTTGTGTCCAAGCGGGCTAAAAGCTGCAGTGACAATGCGCTGGCTCACGCCTTTGTTAGCGATGCTGGCAATATCAAAAACCTGCATGCCTTTTTCACCCTGAGCTGTGAACAGATATTCTCCACGGTGTTGCAAACACGCAGACCGACCGCCACGATGATGATATCTACTCTGTAACTGGCGTTGATTATCCAGATGTCGTTGATACCAGTCCGGATAAGCATACCGATGCAGATAGCTGCCAATGACGGCTTGTGGTTCATCCCATTCGGTGACCTGAACAGCGCTGACGCCATCGTCAGTTCCTGTCCAGACATGAAATCCGACAAAATTAACAAAATTGGTTCCCTGCAACAGTAACTGCGCCATAATCGCATTGTTATCGTTTGCCTGTGAAAGATGGCAATCGTCACATGTTTTCGTCTCTGTTTTACGTGTCGTATGAGGAAAATGTGGATTAAAAGCCTGTGAGCTGTAACCACTGGCCGAGATCGGTGGTTGTTGAGTATAGACTTTTTCACGATTGGCATTGGTTGATGACACAACCAGCGCAGAACTCGAACGCACCGGAGCAATGCGTCCGCCGTTGACTTTGCCGCGACGACCGAGAATAAACATTTGATCGCGCGCAACCTGAGGGTTATAAGTAGCAAACACCCGCGAGGTTTTACCTTCATAGTGATGTGCTTCAGTTTTCCAGTTTGCTTCTGTCGGTAAATGACAACCACCACAACTTGTGGTCCAGGACGTATGGCAGGTATAACATTCCATTTCATCCTGGGAGTGGGCAAGCTGATCCCGTGGAACATCGTTCCCCCATCTCTGGCTGCGTGTATCGCGACTCATTAATTTGGCGCGTGCTGCCTTTTCATTGTAGTGCTCCGACGTTTTATCAACACTGTCTTTGACCAATGAGACAGTCCACTCAAGATCAGAATCAAGCAGAGAGCGCTGAATCAATTCACCATCATGCCATTCAAAACGCTTGCGTCCATCCGGATTCCGTAACAGAGACAAATCGTTTCCGCCAGCAGGTGCGGCAGGCCCGGATGTTCGTAGTGTCGGATAACGATTAATGGTGCCATGACAGTCAACACAGTCAATCTCGATAGCTGATGCGACTTCACCATAGATATGGCCATTACCGTGACTATCCTGTGCGTAGTGACAATCGACACAATGCATTCCTTTCTCCATGTGGATCGAGGCCATATGCACCGCTTTTTTAAACTTTTGCGGATCATCATCACTGACGATCTGTCCTTTCTCATTCAGCAGGTGGCCTTTACGGTCACGTTTAAAAATAGCCCGGAAATTCCAGCCGTGACCATGGTAGTCTGCAAATTGAGTATCCTTGAGATCTGCATTCAGTTCGCTGACATGCGCCAGAAAATCAGGGTCACTCCATTTCCCGCGAGGCGCAGCGCCTTCCGGGTTACGGTCGTTGACAGCTCTTATTTCAGAGGCATCCGGATATTTCTGTTTTTTCGGCCACATAAACGGAGCGTCTGATTCATAATCCCACATGGTATATCCCATGAAAGTATTCAAAAACATATTGGGCTGATGCATATGACAAATCATGCATTGACTGGTGGGAATGGCTCGACTGAACTGATGGGTCAATGGATGCCCCGATGTTTGTTTGTCAATGGTCGGATCGATAGTTTGAGTCTTGCCAAGATGACCAAATTTTGCGTACGCACCAGAATGCAGTGGATCACGATCATTCGCGTACACGACATGACAGGATGCGCAGCCGGAATTACGATAATCGCCGGGCTGATCATTGGTTCCCATAAACCAGCTAACCGGATCATTCAAACGTGTTTTATGAACATTCAACACGGGAACCGCTATACGACCCCCGGTGCCGGAACCGCGCATGGATGCACGGATGTCCGGGTTACCGGGTTCAACCAGCTTCTGGATATTTCCACTGAGGTTTGGCAAGCCAACTTCGGGGAAACGATTACTTTTGGTACGCCCGCCGCGTTCAAAAATCCGGAACACATCGCCCGGCTTGACGGTTTCCCATGATGGTAGCGGATTCAGTTCGGGGAGCACACCGTATTTCAGTTTTGCAGCTTCTGGATCGGCAATCTGCGGCCCTGCAATTTTTGCTGCGATTCCATCAACTGTATAGGCTTCACCGAGAATATAATTTTTAAACGGCAGGATCCCATTATTGTACGACGCGCCACCCCAGAGCATGGCTTCGGTTGACATCATGCTGCGTTTTGTCGCTTGAACAATTGACAGATGACAAGCTCCGCAAGACTCTTTTGAGACACGATAATCTGATGGATTAACAAATCGAATATAATTCGGATTTTCACGATTGAGCAATGTATAGCTGCGTTTTGGGTTTGCGCTGTCAGGAAAATTCCATTGTTCAGGAAACTTTGGTAATACATGTGCCTGATCGCGTTTGACGGCGTAAGCGGGATTTTCTGCTTGCAGATCTTGCGCTGCAAACACGCTGGCATCTCCGCCATGACAATCAACACATCCCAGTTTAACTGCCGGACTCGTGTGCATGCTGTTACTGTCGGTTTGTTGATGACAACTGATGCAACCATCACTTTTTTTAGCTACTTGTTGTTGGGTTTGATCTGCTGGCGCAGCTGTATAACGTGGATACTGAAATTGCGCATCGTTGGTATCCACTGCCAGCGCTGTGTGACAAGTGCCGATTGAGAGCAGACAGGCGAAAACAATCATAACGGTTTGATAAAACAGGTGTTTTGACATCTCAATAATTCAGTATAAAGCTGGAAAACATTGAATAGGCCAGGCGTCCATCATAAATGTCCCGATAACCCTGACCTGGTACTAGCATTGCTGCTGACAGACTGATAATCAGGTTTTGTGTGGCAAACGGCCGATAAATGGCTGCAACCGAAAAATCCTGCCCGATGTTGCTGGCAATATTTTGTTTTCCGAAAACAGCCTCAAGCGATTCTGTTTCATCAAACCAGAGCTGATTGGCCTGGAGCGAAATTCGAAGCTCCGGTAATACATCGAAATCTGCGCCAACACCAATTAGATTAAGACCTGGATTGGTAAAATTTGATTGCCCCGGATCATCGAGCGATCGTAGCGAGTTGAATAAGGCATTTTTGCGTTTCAAACTGATCCTGTTGCCTGCTAACGGTAATCTCTGACGGTTGAAAAAACTGAACACTGTGCCTGCAAATACCGGCTGTTGAAAAATACCGTCAAAACCGCGTGCATTGTTATCAAAAGGATCATCATCGCCTGAGGCATGTAAAGCTGAGAATTTAAGCCTGATCCAGTCAAAATCGACCGAGATTTCACTGGCAGCAAACAATGCATTGACATCGGTTTCCGAATCGACAAATGTCCCGTCCGATTCTGTACCGATCACATAATAAAATGAACCAGTCAGGTTGACGCGACCAATGTGTCCATCACCGTTATAGCCGAGATAAACCACATCGTAATCATGCTGAACATTGTTCTGGAATCTGGCTGGTGTACGTGTCGACAATTCATCTGCGATGATACGCGTTCCTTGTTCACGATTTCGATTGTAGGCGAGTGTTACTTGAGAGGTGAATCCTGAAACCAGCAGATCCTGCCAATACAAGTTGGCTATCAACACATCATTATTAGCTAAACCAGCGCCAGGATCATTCAGTCTGTTGCGCTTTTTAAAGCGGCGCAACCAGGCAATATTGTATTGAAAAATATTGTTATCCCGGGTTCCAAACAAGCGAATACCGAGTTGTTGATCAAGCAATAAAAATCCACGGAAATCACTGGTGAACGGTTGTATACCAATACGAATGCTGTCGAAATCATAATGATCGGAAGCATCGCGCAAATATTTTTCCACAAACAGTGCTTGAACTGCAAACGCGCTGTTATCAGCGAAACCGTGATGATCAGTCCGGTTATAGTTGATGACCGGCGTGAATCGAAATTGATAGTCGGGAGGACGAAAAACCGTATCACCCTTGTACACAATCGCATCGAAGCTGAAATTCTGGTTAAAAAACAGTTGATTTCCAGAACGCAACAATGTGTTGCCATGATTGACTCCGCTTGCCTCGCGAGCGAGCGGAATGCGACGATAGTCGAGCGTAGAACTTGACGATGCATTAAAGTTGATAAACCAGTCCTGACCAAAGACAGGTCGATCTCCCTTTAGTGGATTCATGCCATGATACGGATCCTGCCAGTTAACCGGATAGCCCAACGCTTCAACAATACGCCAACGATCCGGAACAGGCGTGAGGTCAATCAAATCATTGGTACGCGGCGTCATTAACTTGTCGGAATCACAGGCAGGGTCATGATATTGCAAAATAGGCGTCTCGCCGGGTCTGCGTCGAATCTCGCGTGGAGCAGTTTTTGAGCAGACTGGTGCAAGCGGATCTCCGGTTTGTTCTGATTGAGCCGCGTATGACATCCCCAAACCAAACAACAGGATTGATACAGCGGATACATTGGTTAGTAACAGAGAGACTGGCATTTGACTAGTGGTTTTTATCAGTGTCTGATGGGGCGCTAACTTCCCGATTTTTCATCTCATCTAACGATTCTTTGATACTGGTAGCGCGTTCTTTTTCATCCAGCAGTCCTCTGCCGGGCAGATGAAATCGATGACACATAACGCAATCAGAAACGAGCTTGTCTGGCTGGTTTTCGCCACCATGACACTCCTGACAGGTTTCGATTTCTGGCATCAGGATATCGCTGCTTGTTGTCGATTGATCAGCATTTTCATGACAATTTGTACATGACTCACTGGCGTGGCTGGTGTGATCAAAACGCGCAAATGGCATCCACTGCATGTTAAGAACCACCGGCTTGACATACCACTGTTCGATGCCACTTGCCCCTTGAATTCTGGAGATCTGGTGACAATCAATACAGACCCTGTCTTCAATAATGTCTTGTGCAACCAGCAAGGATTGTTTGTCTACCCAGTCAAGCGCGCGCTTTTGTTCTGCTTTACTCAGCGCCCGTTTATTACCCCCTGGACGCCGCGGCATATCCTCTGAGAGTTGTAGTGCATCAGCCTGCTCAAGCGGTTCCAGATAGCGCAGACTGAAACATTCTTTCAAGGTATCGTAGAGTGCAGCAAGATCACCATGAGGTACTCGCTTGTCTGGGTCATTTTCGTCGATTGCGAGTTTGTGACAACTGCCGCAGTGTTCCTCCATGACAATGGGCAGCATTTCACGTCCGCTGGTATTCAGACGATGACAGTCATCACACCCCAGCAGCTGATCTCCATCAGGAGATCGAATCCCTTTGGGATCCAGATGTTGCTTATGGGAAAACTGCAGGGAAGAATGCTCTGATACTGTGGATCGTGCATCACTCTCGATTCGAATTGGTTTCCACTGTGTTTGTTGCTGTGCAAAAAATGGCTCAAGCAAGGTCAAGCGAAACCCCGGGTGGTCATTGCTGAAATCAGTCACATTCGCCAGCTCGGTGTCTTTTTTCAATCGATCCAGCTCGCCGTGACAATCAGTACAAAAACGCTGATCCCTTTGCACCAGACTGCTTGGTTCGTTGTGCTCACGGTGACATCCAGCACAGCGAGTATGCTCGAACAATTGTACGTCCTGCGAGCTGGCATCAAGGTGATGCTGGGTCTCGCTGTGACACTCAATACATTGGCTGTTCTCTACCATTTTAAAT
>DRLZ01000132.1 GCA_011322755.1 Crenotrichaceae bacterium | reverse complement strand
CATCGCCAATTGATGGGCGCTACCAATCCTGCTGAAGCTGATGCCGGAACGGTTAGTGCTGATTTTGCTGAAAGTATCGATGAAAATGCTGTGCAAGGTTCTGATGCTGCAGAAACAGCGAGTCAGGAAATCAGCTTTTTCTTTGCGGACTATGAGATCTGTGCCAGAACCCGTTAAAGTCATTGCGCAGGCTGATTCTCAGCCAGTCAATCTGCTTGGTCTGGATCGCGAGGCGATGCAAGCGTTTTTTGTTGAACTTGGTGAAAAGCCTTTTCGAGCCAGCCAGCTAATGCAATGGATACACCAGCGCAGCACGACAAATTTTGATGAGATGACCAATTTCAGCAAGGTCTTGCGAAACAGGTTAAGAGCGCTTACTGAAATTCGATTGCCTGAAATCGTCACAGAGCAAATATCTGCTGATGGCACACGCAAATGGCTGATGCAATTATCGTGTGGCAATCGTATTGAAACAGTTTTTATTCCCGAGGAAGGCCGAAATACATTGTGTGTGTCATCCCAGGTTGGTTGTGCGCTGAATTGTTCATTTTGTTCGACAGCGCGTCAGGGTTTTAATCGAAACCTGGATGCAGCAGAAATTATCGGTCAGCTGTGGCTTGCCGAGCAATTCATTGGCAACAAGCAACGCGTCACAAATGTTGTGTTAATGGGCATGGGTGAACCGCTTCTGAATTTTGATAATGTTGTCAGGGCAATGAATCTGATGCGGGATGACTTCAGTTTTGGTTTGTCAAAGCGAAGAGTGACATTAAGTACCGCGGGTGTGATTCCCGGAATTGATAAACTGGGAAAAGTCTGTGATGTAGCGTTAGCGGTTTCACTTCATGCGCCTAATAATACAATACGCGATGAACTGGTGCCAATTAATCGAAAATACCCGATTGAGCAGTTAATGCAAGCCTGTATTCGCTATATAGGCGATAAGAAACGCCGCAAGGTCACTTTTGAGTATGTGATGCTAGATGGTATTAATGATTCAGTCAATGATGCCAGACAACTCGCCAGGTTGTTGCAAGGCGTACCGTCAAAAGTCAACTTGATTCCGTTTAATGCCTTTCCCGGCGCACCCTATCAATGCTCCAGCCGAAATGCAATGATGCGTTTTCAAGATCAATTACATCATCACGGTATTGTTACCATGACACGGAAAACCAGAGGTGATGACATCGACGCCGCATGTGGTCAACTGATCGGCAGAGTCAGCGATCGTACCCGCAGGTCGATTCGAATGGCAAGAGAGGCATGATGTATATGACTGATCGATCAAAGATACTTAACGCTGTGATCTTGTCTTTTCTACTCACCAGCTGTACCACAACTACAAGCACAAAAAAGCAGCCAGATCCAGTAAAAGTCGCCACCTCAAAGTCCAATGTGCTGATCAATCTGGGGATGGCCTATGCCGAAAGAGGCCAGTATCAAGTGGCAATGGATCAATATAAAAAAGCGTTAAAAATTTATCCAAAAAGCTTTGATGCTCATACTGCGATTGCGAATCTTTACGAAACCATTGAGCAACCTGAACTCGCACAACAACATTACCAGAAAGCGATTGATCTGGCTCCTGATAACCCGTCAACATTGAACAATTACGGAAAATACCTCTGTAATAACAGTCGTTACTCAGAAGCTGAAGAGTATTTCAGCAAGGCTGCTAAAACGCCATTATATTCCAGACCCTGGCTACCATTAACCAATGCGGGGCAATGTATGCAAAGAGCCGGTCATTTGGAAAGAGCTGAACAGGATTATCGCCAGGCTTTGAAAAAAAATCCAGAATACGCACCAGCTTTAATGGCAATGGCAAAATTAAGTTATCAACAAAATAAATACCGTACCGCGCGTGCTTTTTTACAACGCTATGAAGCTGTTCAGCCGTTATCTGTAGAACAGCTTAAAATGGCAATCGACATCGAACAATCACTTGGGGATGATGAGGCAGCGAAACACTATGCAGAGCTGTTAGATCGGCGCTTGTCTGGTGTTCCCAGGAAAAAAACAACAACCCGCACAACTCCAGAATCGAAGATAGACAACAGTCAGTTGCCATCAGATCGCGTGATACCTGAACCAGAGACGGATACAGTCGTTGTGCCAACAGTTATCGAGCCCACGCAACCACAAGCAGAAAAAACTGACTTGCCTGCAAGTCGTGATCAACCTGAGCCGCTATCGGAAACCCTTGATGAGCCAGCAGTCGTAGTGCTACCAGAAGTGCAGCAAATAGACGCAGTTGTACCGTCAGCGAATAAAACACTGAAGCAGGAAACCAGCACGATTGACGCGACTTCTACCATCGAACATCAAAAAACACAAAGGCAGAATATTAATTTGCCTGCTACAGATGAGGTAACACAGCCACAAACTCAAAGTATTGACTTTCCGCCAACAATCAAACAGCCAGAACCAGAGGTTGACGGTAATATTCAGACTTTACCAGAACGTGTAGTACCTGTTTTGGATGACAGTATCACACCATCGCTCGATAAGGATAACCAGTAGCAATGGCCAAGAAAATCCAGGCCGTGCGCGGTATGCACGATATTCTCCCGGATGAAGTCTTTCGCTGGCAATACATGCAGGATATTCTTGCGCAACTGCTATCTGGATACGGCTATCGTCAACTGCTGTTACCTGTGGTTGAGAAAACTGAGTTATTCAAGCGTTCCATTGGTGAGGTGACAGATATTGTCGAAAAGGAAATGTATACCTTCGATGACCGAAATGGTGACTCGCTAACGCTGCGTCCGGAGGGAACTGCGGGTTGTCTGCGCGCATGTCTTGAACACGGGTTGTTGCATAACCAGCAACAAAGGCTGTGGTATAGCGGACCAATGTTTCGTCATGAACGGCCCCAGAAAGGACGCTATCGCCAATTCTACCAGGTTGGCGTGGAAACCTATGGCATGGCAGGTCCAGACATTGATGTCGAGCTGATCGCGTTGAGTCATCGATTATGGCAACAGCTTGGGATTCGTGAATCAGTTCAGCTGGAGTTGAACACGCTGGGTTCCTCTGATGAGCGATCCCGGTACAGAGATCGTCTGGTTGAGTATTTTCAGGCGCATAAAGAGCAACTGGATCAAGACAGCCTGGATCGGCTGGAACGCAATCCATTACGAATACTGGACAGTAAAAATCCAGATTTAAAGCCTGTCATCGATGCCGCTCCAGCATTCTCCGAGTGCTTGGAAGCTGAATCAACAGAGCATTTTCAGCAGATTACATCTTCACTGGATGATCTGGAGATTGATTATGTACTTAATCCGCACCTGGTTCGTGGTCTGGATTATTACTGCAACACTGTGTTTGAATGGACAACCGCCAGCCTCGGAGCACAAGGCACAATTTGTGCTGGTGGACGTTACGATGGCCTGGTTTCCCAGCTCGGAGGAAGAGCCATTCCGGCGATTGGATTTGCAATGGGTATTGAACGCATTATCCTGCTTATGCAGGAAGTTGCCGCTGAACAGGTACAGCCGAAATTGCCCCATGTTTATCTGATTCGTTTTGGTGAACAAGGCGAGCGGCGTGGGTTACAATTATGTGAGCGCCTGAGAAGTGCTTTGCCTGCATTACGACTGACCATGAACTGTGGAGGTGGCAGTGCAAAAAGTCAATTCAAGCGCGCAGATCATAGTGGTGCATCTTTTGCACTGGTTGTTGGGGATGATGAAGTCGAAAATAATCAATACAGCTTGAAAGCATTGCGTCATGATCAACCCCAGGAAAGTTTATCCGAACAAGCACTCATTGAACGATTACAGAAAGAATTGATTTGAATCTTATATACGATACTTAGAACCTGTTCTAAATATCGTGTTGATTTTGCATGATAACTAACTGAGCAAGCGTACTCGGTTATCGCATTTAATATAACTGGCAGGTAAAGAGCTTATGGCCGAAGAGTTTGAAACAGAGGAGCAGCGTGTTGAGGCGCTGATGAAATGGTGGAAAGATAACCGTAAATCAGTCATCACCGGGCTGATTGCAGGTATTGCCATTGTGGTCGGCTGGAATAGCTGGAAAGCCTATCAGCGTGAGCAGGCATTACAAGCCTCCGATATTTATCAGGAACTTCTGGTCGTTTCGCTGGATGATTCAAAGAAAGAGTCAGTTGAAACCTTGTCGAAGCAGCTCATGAATGACTATGATTCAACAGCGTATTCAGCATTCGCTGCATTGTTTCTTGCCAAAGCACAAGCTGATGCAGGTGATTTTGAAACCGCAATGAGTACACTGCAAGGCGCGCTTTCAAAAGCGCCTTTTGAGGGTTTTGATAATCTTGTCCGACTACGCATGTTGCGGATTTTACTGGCCCAGAATAATGCCGAACAAGCCATGCAGGTACTGGCTAATATTAATCCGGCTACAGCGGGTCAGTTTGAGGCACAATTTGAGCAAATCAAAGGCGATGCCTTGTTGCAACTTAAACGCCCGAATGAAGCAAGAACAGCATATCAACATGCCAAGGAAATGGGATTGCAATCAGGCTTTTTACGTTTAAAACTGGATGATTTAGCTGAACCAGCCGTCTCACTCGATACTGCGAACTAATGCAACGATACGGGTTACTTTTTGTCATCTTTCTGTTGACTGGTTGTGGAACGCTCGATGGGTTAAAAGAGTCGGTTTCCGATGCCACGGGCTTGTTTAATGATGGTGTTGACCCGCGTAAACCCAATGATTTGAAAGCGCTGGAAACATCACTGAATAAACATGTCATTTGGGAGGTTGATACCGGTGTTGGTACCAATGAACAAAGTGTTAATCTGCAGCCCACAATTATTGATGATGAATCGATTGTCACTGCTGACAGAGAAGGCGTTGTGCAACGCCGCTCACTTGATTCAGGAAAACTGATCTGGGAAAAAGAACTCGATCTTCCGCTTTCGGCAGCTGTTGGCGTTGATACGTTTAACTTCTACGTCGGTAGCAGTAACGGCTATGTTGTTGCATTATCACAGGAAGATGGGTCTGTCGTGTGGAAAGTCAATGTGCCAAGCGAAGTGCTCGCAATTCCGCAATCAGATGATTCAACTGTCGTAATCAGAACTATTGACGGTCAGGTCATTGGTCTGGATGAAGACACTGGAAAGCAGCGCTGGACTTACAAGCAGCCGGTTCCGGCATTAAGTTTACGTGGAACCAGTACACCGGCGCTGTATCAGGGAGCGGCTATCTGCGGATTTGCACGCGGTCGTCTGATCGCATTACGCATTGAGGACGGCTTGCCAATCTGGCAAACCGTTGTCGCTATACCAACAGGGCGATCTGAGCTGGATCGTATGGTTGATCTGGATGCTGATCCTGTGATTGATGAAGACACGCTTTTTGTTGCCAGTTACCAGGGCGGTGTCGCTGCAGTGGTCTTAGCCAGTGGAGAGCCATTATGGCAGCAAACAGAAGTTTCTGTTCAGTCAGGCATTACTGTGGATTGGCAGGCGCTGTATGTGAGTGATGAAAATGGTGATGTCTGGGTGCTAAATCGTGATAATGGCCGAACTTTCTGGAAACAGGATGCGTTACACTTCAGGGAACTCACAACGCCAGTGCTGTATCGCGATACCTTGGTCGTTGGTGATTTCGAGGGCTATGTTCACTGGTTGTCACAGGAAGATGGTCGCTTGCTCGATCGCAAAAAAATCAGTGATGAACGTATTCTTGCAAAGCCATTAGTGCTCGACGATATCCTTTATATCTACGCCTCGGATGGTCAATTGACTGCGTTGACGGTTAAATAACCAGTTAATCATATGACAAGTATCGCACTGGTTGGACGACCCAATGTTGGAAAGTCCACATTATTCAATTACTTAACCAAAACTCGGGACGCACTGGTTGCTGATGCCCCTGGATTAACGCGTGATCGAAAATACGGCCGTATCCAGCGAGGTCATACCAAAGCCTGGTTAATCGATACTGGAGGCATCGTCGATAAACCCAGCATGATGGAGCAACAAGCGCTGGGTCAGGTACAACACGCACTCGATGAAGCCGATTTGATTCTGTTTCTTGTTGATGCACGTGCCGGCATGAATAGCCTTGATGCCGTCATTGCAGAGCAGTTACGCAAGGGCGGAAAACCGGTGATTCTGGTTGCCAATAAGAGAGACGGCTTGAATCCCGAAACAGCAGGTCTTGAGTTTTTTGACCTTGGTTTTGGGCAACCGGTACTTATTTCATCGTCACATGGTCATGGCGTACCACGGTTGCTGGATACAATCGACAAGCTGATTCCAGTACAGTCTGAAACTGACAGCCAGCAGCAAGAAACAGAACTCGAGGGCCGGTTGCGCATCGCCATCATCGGTCGCCCGAATGTTGGTAAATCCACCTTGGTGAATCGTTTACTGGGTGAAGACAGGGTAGTTGTATTTGACGAGCCCGGTACAACCCGTGACAGTATTTATATCCCGTTCGAAAGAGACGGCAAACCCTGTGTATTGATTGACACCGCCGGCGTCAGACGACGCTCAAAAGTAGGCAGAGGAGTTGAAAAATTCAGCGTCATTAAAAGTCTCCAGGCCATGGAAGATGCAAACGTCATCATCTTCCTGATTGATGCCAGAGAAGGCGTTACAGACCAGGATGCAACATTGCTGGGTCTGGTTGAAAATATGGGAAGATCACTGGTTATCGGTTTTAATAAATGGGACGGAATGTCAGAAGATCAAAAGCAGGAGATGCAGCGCAAAATTGATCTAAAGCTGACATTTTTGGATTACGCGACCCAGCTGCGTGTCTCAGCATTACATGGCACAGGAGTTGGTGATCTATTTGATGCTGCGTGTAAGGCGTACGACTCATCAATCAAACAATTCCCATCGGCACAGGTCACAAGAACACTGGAAAAAATCGTTGAGCAACACCAACCGCCACTGATACGTGGTCGGCGAATCAAACTCAAGTTTGCACACCAGAACGGAACCAACCCACCGACAATTGTTATTCATGGCAATCAAACCAAACTGGTTCCAGCAGCGTATAAACGCTATCTAATCAACCAGTTTAGAAAGCAATTTAGACTCAGTGGTACACCATTGAAATTGATTTTTAAAACCGGACACAATCCTTTCGCAGCCCGGGTTAAAAGCAAACCCGAGGCAGTAGCCAGAAATGGTAAAAACAATTCACAAAAACACAAATAAACAGCAAAAGTAACGTCCTGATTCCTCTCAAGACCATAATTGAACCTCGCCGCATACAAGGGATTAATTCTGCCCATACTTCTTGAACGTCCATCTAAAAGATCGATTGAGAAGCTCTCCTGATAATATAACTCCACTGAATCCACTAAAAAGAGGGACTTTTTTAACTTGTGATTGCTGATTATCAATGCCTTTTATGACATCTCACCACTACAATAAACGGCGAGTGTCTAGAAAAAAGAGGTTAATTAATGAGCACACAATATAGCTATTCTTTCCCTGACGGTGATGGACAAAACAAAAAGCTGTTAGGCGGAAAAGGCGCTAATTTGTGTGAAATGACTCAGATTGGTCTGAATGTTCCTCCCGGGTTTGTGATCACGACTGACACTTGTTTGCAATATCTTGATCAAGGTGATCTACCTGATGGGTTGCTCGATGAGGTACGCTCCCAGATCCAGGCTGTTGAACAACAAACAGGCAAACAATTCGGCAGCAGTTCTTCTCCTTTGCTGGTCTCTGTGCGCTCTGGTTCGGCGATTTCCATGCCCGGCATGATGGATACTATTCTTAATCTCGGTCTTAACAAGCAAACACTGCAGGGATTAATAAACCAGACCGGTGACGCGCGTTTTGCCTATGATGCCTACCGTCGTTTTATCCAGTTGTTTGGCAAGGTTGCTTTAGGTATTGATGATGAAAAATTCGATGTACATTTCGAGCAAGTCAAACGACAGGCTGGTATCAAAGCAGATGTTGCCTTGTCCAGTGTGCAACTAGAGGAAATTAGTGAACTGTTTTTACACGTTGTTTTCGATGAAACGGGCAAGCCGTTTCCTGAAGATGTGTATGAGCAGCTTGAACTTTCGATTAAAGCTGTTTTTGATTCCTGGCAAGGAAAGCGGGCAGTGGATTACCGAAGAGAATTTAATATTACAGCTGACATGGCCAATGGTACGGCGGTGAATATCGTCACCATGGTATTCGGTAATATGGGTGACGATTGCGCCACAGGTGTTGGTTTCACACGTAACCCGGGCACAGGTGAAAATGAAATGTATGGTGAATATCTGGTCAACGCTCAGGGTGAGGACGTTGTTGCTGGTATTCGCACCCCAAAGCCAGTTCAGGAGCTGGCACAGGAAATGCCAAAAATGTACCAGCAACTTGTTGAGTTACGAGACAAGCTGGAATCCCATTACCAGGAAGTGCAAGACTATGAATACACCATTGAACATGGTGTGCTGTATTGTCTGCAAACCCGCAATGGCAAGATGAATGCAGCTGCGATGGTGAAGACTTCAGTTGACATGGTGGCTGAGGGATTGATTACTAAACAACAAGCTCTGTTGCGTATTGATCCTGAGCTACTTGAACAACTGCTGCATCCACAACTCGCACCTGCCCATAACAACCCACCCCTGGCACAGGGCTTGCCGGCATCGCCAGGTGCAGCTTGCGGAAAGTGTGTGTTTGATGCCGATACAGCAGAACGTTTGGGTCATGCAGGAGAGGATATTATTCTATTGCGTGAAGAAACAAAACCTGAAGATATTCATGGTTTTTTTGCTGCTCAGGGAATTATCACCAGTCGTGGAGGCAAGACCTCGCATGCTGCTGTTGTTGCTCGTGGTATGGGTAAGGCGTGTGTTGCGGGTGCTGAAGATATTGCTATTGATGTTAAAACACGGTTGGCCATTGTTGGAGACATCTATATCAGAGAAGGCGATTTAATCACCATCGATGGCAGCACAGGGAATATTTATCTGGGACGAATCGAGATGATCGAGCCATCGTTTTCACAAGAATTGCATACATTGCTGGGATGGGCAGATAGCATCGCTGAAATCCGGGTACACGCCAATGCAGATACCCCGGAAGGCGCAGAACTGGCTGCTGATTATGGTGCATGTGGGATTGGATTGTGCCGTACCGAGCGTATGTTCAACGGTTCTGATCGTTTGCCATTAGTCATCGATATGATTCTCTCGGATAGTGTGAAAGCCCGGGAGCTGGCTCTAGCGAAGATATTTCCGATCCAGCGGGATGATTTCAGGCAATTGTTTAAAGCGATGTCGCCATATCCTGTAACCGTGCGTTTGCTTGACCCGCCGATGCATGAATTTTTGCCCAGTGAACACCAATTACTCGAAGAAATTGATGCGTTGCAGGACTATGCCAAAATCATTCTTGGCCAGAAAGTCACGCTTGATACACTCGGTGGTCAAGCGATACTGCCGTCTCCGTTCGATAATTTGAATGAAGAAGTCATCAATGAAGCGATTACCAAAAAAAAATTGATGCTGAAGAAGGTTCGGGAGTTGTACGAAGTCAACCCGATGCTTGGGCATCGAGGCGTACGCTTAGGTATGAGTTATCCAGAAATTTATCGTATGCAGATTCGTTCCATTCTGGAAGCGGCTGCACTTTGTGTCCAGGATAATATTCAGGTACAGCCGGAGATCATGGTTCCGCAGGTTATCACCTCCCAGGAATTGATTAAAGTCAAGGAAATTGTTGAGCAAGTACAACGCGAAGTTGAAGCGCATTATTACATCGAGCTCGATTTTAAATTCGGATCGATGGTGGAAACAGTTCGTGCCTGTACGCGCGCTGGTGATCTTGCGGATATTGCCCAGTTTCTTTCATTCGGCACCAATGACCTCACCCAGGCGACTTTTTCCTTTTCACGCGAAGACGCAGAAAACAAGTTTCTGCCGTTGTATAACGAATCGGGCATATTGCAAGACAATCCATTTGAAATTCTGGATGTCAAAGGTGTTGGTCAGTTGATGAAAATGACAACTGATCTGGCTCATCAAACCCGGCCTAATATCCGTATTGGTATCTGTGGCGAGCAGGGCGGACACCCACAATCCATTCGTTTTTGTCATCATATTAAACTTGATTATATTTCATGTTCTGCTCCACGAATCCCGATTGCCCGTCTGGCAGCCGCACATGCAAAATTACTGGAGGATGAATATGCCTTGTAATTGATTCTCTTGTTTGTTCACTCGCATTTTTTACTACAAAGCTATCTAAGCGGAGAATTTCATGGCGTCTCATCGTGTCAGTTTTACTTATCTATCTCAGGAAGACTTGCTGGAAGCGGGTTGTTTTGATTTAAGCATGGCGATTGATGTTGCAGAAAAAACCATGGTCGAATTTGAAGATCACCGGATCTTGTTCCCCGAGAAAATTGTGCAGATATTTGATCCGGTTGCCCAGGATCGTATTAATTGTCTGCCAGCAACATTGCTGGATGACAAAATCTGTGGCGCCAAATGGGTCTCGGTGTTTCCCCGCAACCCTAAGCGTTACGACATGCAAAATTTATCAGCCATTTTTATTCTCTCGGAAATCGAAAAAGGGTTCCCGGTTGCAGTCATGGAAGGAACTCTGGCATCAAACATGCGTGTTGCTGCAATGGGTGGAATTGCAGCTAAATACCTTGCTCGGCAAGACAGTCAAAGCATTGGTTTTATTGGTGCGGGTGAACAGGCCAAAATGCATATGCTGGCGATGAAAGTGGTTTGCCCCAGTTTAAAAGAATGCCGGGTCGCAGCAAAAACAGCTGAGGAGGAAAACCAGTTTATTCATGAATTATCACCGATACTGCCCGATATTAACTTTATCAGTGTCAATACCGTTGCACGCGATGCAATGCAAGATGCTGATATTATGGTCACCGCAACCAGTGCGCAGGCACCATTACTCAAAGCAGAATGGATGAAACCAGGCGCATTCTACAGTCATATTGGCGGCTGGGAAGATGAGTATCAAGTGGCTCAGCAATGCGACAAAATCGTCTGTGATGACTGGGATACCGTCACCCATCGTACCCAAACCCTGAGCAGAATGTATAAACAAGGGTTGCTTTCCCACAGTGATATTCATGCCGACCTGCATGAGCTGGTATCCGGCCATAAACCGGGGCGGGAGTCGGATCAAGAGCGTATTTATTTTAACGCAGTCGGGTTGGCTTATGTGGATATTGCCATCGCACTTGCGATGTTTAAACGAGCTGAATCATCTGCTATTGGCCAACAATTGAATCTACAGGAGACCATGGTGTTTGAACATCAGGACATTCTCGACAAAATCAGGTTGTAATATGTTTAAACAGTTTTCTGACAGCACTACAAACACTATTGAAGTCGTCTTGAATGGTCAAGCGATACAGGTAACCCAGGGAATCAGTGTCGCCGCAATGATATTAGCCCAAGGCTTGCGTTTTAATCGCACAACACCTGTATCAAACAGCAAATACGCTCCTTTTTGCATGATGGGAGTTTGCTATGACTGTTTGATGGTGATTGATGGCAAGCCGAATCAACGTGCGTGTTCGATACGCGTTAAGCAAGGAATGAAGATAGACACCCAGCAAGGCGTGGGACCAGCGCTGAGGACATCTGTTGGTGGATAATCATTATCAACTACTGATTATTGGCGCGGGTCCAGCTGGACTTGCAGCGGCAACAACAGCTTCCAGGCTTGGCGTTTCCTGTGCGTTACTGGATGAGCAACCTGAGCCGGGTGGACAGATTTATCGCTCCATTGAATCGGTTTCCGGGCAGCGTGCGCAAACACTTGGCTCGGAATACCTGCGTGGCAAGCAATTAGCAAAAGCATTTCGTGATTGTGATGCAGCGTATTTTCCAGAAACACAAGTGTGGTCGCTGAACAATCAGCGCCAGGTTGGTATTCTGCACAAAGAGGAAAGCAAAATCATTACTGCCGACCAGATTCTGGTTGCCAGTGGCGCAATGGAACGCCCGGTTCCATTCCCTGGCTGGACATTACCGGGTGTAATGCAAGCAGGAGCTGGACAAATCCTGTTTAAATCTGCCGGCATGATTCCTGATGATGGTGTAGTACTCGCAGGCTCGGGACCGTTATTACTGTTACTTGCCTGGCAATACATGCATGCAGGCGTTGAGATCAAGGCAATTCTGGACGTGACACCACTCAGCAATCATCTGCTGGCGCTGCCTAAATTGCCAAAAGCCTTGCTCGCTCATCAATACCTGAGCAAAGGGCTTGCCTATCAAAAAGAGTTGAGACGGGCGGGTGTCAAAACCAAAATTGGAGTCAGCAGCTTGCAGGCAAACGGAGAAGAGTATCTGGAATCAGTCAGCTACAATCATTTCAGCCGTCAGCAAACGATTGAAACTGACGTGTTGCTGACCCACTTTGGAGTGATTCCGCATATCTGGCTAACCCAGTCAGCTGGTTGTCATCACATCTGGGATAAACACCAGCAATGCTGGCGTCCACAACATGATGAATGGGGCAAAACCAGTATTGACGGGATTCTGGTTGCGGGAGATGGCGCAGGTATAAATGGTGCGCGATCTGCTGAACATGCTGGTCGTCTGGCTGGGTTACAAGCCGTGTATGCACTGCGAGTGATCACCCGGCAAGAGCGTGACGAGCAAGCAGTCAATGACCGTAAATGGATGCTTGATGATCGACATATCCGGCCATTTCTAGAAGCTTATTTTGCCATTCCCGATGAGATATTGGCCACGCCGGATAACCATACCATCATCTGCCGATGTGAAGAAGTGACTGCCGGTGAAATTCGTAACGCTGTCAAGAATGGACATGGCGACAGTAATCAGGTCAAATTTCTGACCCGTTGTGGCATGGGGCCTTGTCAAGGCAGGCAATGCGCCAACGCTGTTGCTCATATTGTTGCAGATGCAGGTGGTGCCCCTGTTTCTGATCAGAGTCATTTCCGTGGACGTCCACCGGTTACGCCTTTGACATTAGCACAACTGGCAAGCCTGAGTGAGGCGGATACGCAATGAAGACCGATGTACTCATCATCGGAGCAGGACTGATGGGGGCATCAACAGCCTTGCATCTGGCAATGCGAGGTTGCCAGTGTATTGTGATTGATAAAGCCAGTCCCGGACGCCATGCATCCGGCTCTAATGCAGGAGGTCTGCGTCAGCTCAATCGTGATCCGGCTGAAATACCACTCACAGTGGAAGCCGCAAGAATGTGGCAAAACATTGAATCACTCGTTGATTCAGACTGTGATGCGCGTTTTACCGGTCAGTTACGGGTTGCTGAAAATCAGTCGGATATGGATAAGCTGGAACAACGTGCCGCTTTGCTGCGAAGCATGGGTTATCAGCATGAAGAAATGATTGGCAAACAAGCGCTTTACCAGCTGGTTCCAGCCTTATCTCCGCATTGTGTTGGCGGCTTGATCTGCCGCCATGATGGCTATGCCCGCCCTTATCATGCCTTGACTGCTTTCCGTCGCAAGGCCGAGTCGTTGGGCGTCGTGTTTCACCCATGCACCGAAGCCTATCACATTGAACAGACTGGTGAAGACTGGCAGCTGCATACCTCGAAAGGTGATTTTAGCAGCAACATTCTGGTGAATTGTGCTGGCGCATGGGCTGGACAACTGGCTGATCTATTAAACGAGCCTGTTCCACTAACACCCAAGGCATTAATGCTGATGGTTACGGAACGTCTGCCACATTTTGTTGATCCGGTGATGGGCGCAGCCAGCCGTAAACTGTCATTTAAACAAATGCAAAATGGTACGTTAATCATCGGTGGAGCATTAGTCGCCAAACTCGATTTTGAACTGGAAAAAACCCAGATCGACTGGCTACAGTTAGCCAACAGCGCAAAAACAGTGATTGATTTTTTTCCCCAACTCAGCAATGTGCGTATCATCCGCGCCTGGGCTGGTATCGAAGGCTTTTTACCGGACGCAATTCCTGTCATCAGCGCATCACAAACAGCGAAAAATGCATATCATGCGTTTGGCTTCTCAGCACATGGTTTTCAATTATCACCAGTGGTTGGTCGCATTCTCTCGCAGCTGATACTGGATGGTCAATCAGAGCTTCCAATCGAGCCTTTTAACATCAGTCGGTTTGCCCAGAAAAAATCATGAATATTACCCGTATCGGCACTGAACGGCGACGTATGAGTAAAATCGTTATTCACACTGACACAGTTTATCTTTGTGGTCAGGTGGCAAAACACGCAAATGCGGATATTCAACAGCAAACCACAACCATGCTGGAAAAAGTGGATGCTTTACTCGAACAGGCTGGAAGTGACAGAAAACACATTCTCTCAGCAACAATCTACATCAAAGACATGAAAGATTTTGCTGAAATGAATGCAGTCTGGGATGCATGGGTAATCGAAGGTCATTCCCCCGCTCGCGCTTGCGTGCAAGCAAATCTTGCCCGTCCTGAGTTACTGGTTGAAATTTCAGTGATTGCAGCAATCAAAAACGACTTATGATGTAGTTAATAATTTAAGGAGTTAATAAAAACTTATGATTTACAATGTAGAAGGCGACATTCTTTTAACCAAGGCGCAAGTGATTGCACATGGTATCGCAGCGAACGATCCAATGGACCAAGGTTTGGCGCAAGCACTGCATCGGCAATATCCAGCCATGCACAAAGATTTTCATCACTGGTGTCACCAACAACACCCCAGTGAAGGCGAAGCCTGGATGTGGGGTGGAACAGGTGGCGTGCGTATTGTTAACCTTCTCACCCAGGAAGGCTGTTACGGTCACGGCAAGCGCCCCGGGAAAGCCAGTACAAAGCATGTTAACCATGCATTGAGAGCGTTGAAAAAAATGGCTGGCAAGGAAAAATTCAACTCCATCGCCTTACCACGATTAGCAACAGGTATTGGCGGCCTGGAGTGGGTTGAAGTCGAACCCCTTATCCACAACCAGCTTGGCGATCTGGATATTCCGGTGTATGTCTACACAGTTTATCACCCGGGTCAGAAAGCGAAAGAACCTGGCTTGTAATGCAAGTTTACTAACAGCACTTGGTGTGTGCACGATATTGAACACATTCTGGTGGAGCAGATGTATAGATCCTTCTATAATTGGTACAAACGACTCAGCCACTACATACTAAACAAATCCGTTGTTTAGTATGTAGTGGCTGAGAAGTACTACGCCTGTACGTGTCATTAAGTTCTTCTATGCAAACAGAAATAATCGTTGTCGCCAGATCACAACGACAAATGATATATTCATTAACAACAGCACCAACGATGAAAAAACCGGTACTGGGACTGGTGGCGTGCTATTGATCGCAGAACCGTCATTGTCGTTGTTGGTAACATTAACATTGGCTGGGCTAAAGCCGCTGTAATTTGGATCAGCGCTTACTGCTGGCGTACTGACAATAGAATATTCTATATCACCATCCACAACGCCATCATCCTGCCCTATAATTGTAATCGTTTGCGGGATATTCCAGTTAACCGGTGTGAAGGTAAGCGTCGAAGGATTGACCTTGCCTTCGCTGCTGTCGCTGGAACTGAGATTGATGCTGACAACCGTGCCTTGCACTGGTGGAGTCTGTAGTACAATCGTGAATGATGCTGTACCACCCGATTCGCTGGTGTGAAGATTGTCAGTCGATGTAATCAGAATTCCTCCACAGTTAGAGTCCTTCCACTCAGTTGTATTACCCTTTACATCTTCAGCACGTACCCGTAAACAAAGATTTTTGGCGTTTGCAGTACCAACAAGTTCATTAAATGTAACCGATAAAGCATAGTTTGCGGAT
>DRLZ01000131.1 GCA_011322755.1 Crenotrichaceae bacterium | reverse complement strand
TGTTTGAAATCGCAAGCAACTCAGGTTATGCGGCCGGTAACAATATCGGTATTCAATACGCAATTGATCATGGTTTCGACTACGTGTGGATACTGAACAACGATACGGTTGTCGCTGATAATGCGCTAACAACATTGCTTGATTGCAGCCAGCAACATCCTGATATTGCCTGTTTTGGAAGCACATTAGTCGATTATTCCAGACCGGAAAAGGTCCAGTGTGCAGGAGGTTGTCGATACAACCCGCTTACCACTGTACGTACTGAAATCTATCACGACCGGGATTTACACTGGGTCGAAAACCAGCAACAGGATCTGGTGCTGGATTACGTGTGCGGTGCAGCCATGTTTCTTCAAGTTGAAGCCTTGCGCAAGGTCGGAATGTTGAATCAACAGTTCTTTTTATACTACGAAGAACTGGATCTGGCGCAGCGGCTTAAAAAAGCAGGTTACCGGTTGGGATGGTGCAAAGCCAGTATTGTTCGTCACCGGACATCATCAAGCCATCAGCTGAACACGGTGCAGCAGCAGATTCTCCATTATCACGAGAATTTGAGTACCTTGATCTACACCTGGTTGCATCACCGCAAGTTATTTGTCTTTGCCGCTTGTTTCAGATTGCTTGCGAAAATAATTGTATTGCCTCTAACCAACCGTAGCGGACTGATTCCTTCATTGATTCGGGCATACTATAACTTTTTCAAAAAAGCAGTGAATAACCGGCTGAGTTATTCTATGCCAGAAGCCACTGCAAGTCTGGTGTTGAAAAAACAGCTCCGCTAGAACGGTATTCTTAAACCGGCTGTAAATTTGTGGCTGGATGTGTTTTCCTGTGCAAGCAATGTTTCAAACGCTGTAAAAACCTGCACGCCACCTTGAAAAACACCGGAAATACCGACACCAATCACTGCAAAATCACGATCTGGTTTGTCATTTCTGATTTTCAGGATATTCTGGGTTCTGGTGTTATTAATGTCATTGACGTAACTGGTTTTAAGTGAGCGACTGTTTTCCTTAAACTCATGATGCCAGGCAGCTCTGAATTGCGGCATCAGGATACCAAACGACTGACTCCAGGCGTAAGAAAAACGTGTTCCCAGAATCGATTCAAGTGATTCGACATTCTGGCTCTCAACATTCAGATTAAGCCCGCCAGCACCTGTTTCGCTGTAATTGTCAATCTCAAGGCGGGTATATGAAACCTGAGCGTATGGATTAATATCGAAGCCCTGTACATTCAGGTTATATCCAGCTGCCAGACTTGCCGCATACTGGTCGCTTTCAGTATCCGCTTTGGCCTTGCGGCGCAAGTTTAGACTGGGGATGACGATATTTCGATCAATATCATAGTCACGGCGGGTGTAGGTGAAAATGCCATCAACATAAAAATCGTCCACATAGTAGGAAGAGTAAATCGAGCCACTATAGCCTTGTTCAGCAGTCTTTCCACCCGATACGTCAACAGATTTCTGGAAATTGGCAACTGCATTGGAATAGCCAACTGCGAGTCCGGCGATCAGGTTGTTGGAAAACCGATAATCAGCGCCGAATGTTACCTCTTCCTTGTTAAAATGAGTTGCAACTTCACGTGCTGTCTGGTCGGTTTCACCAAAATTGACTGATGCGTCCATAAACACGCTAAGCTTTTCAGAATCCGTCAGACCATCGCCAGTTCCAGCGCTCCCGCCAGTTGCGCCAGTTAAATCCAACGCTGCAATCGACTGATAGCCGTTTCTCCATGATGCATTTTGTGCAGTATTGTTCAGCATGCTTGCATTTCTTCTGCTAACCAGCCGATTCATCAGCAAGTGAGTGTAGCGGATAATTGAACTGACAGCCATATTCGCCGGTGCAATTGTTTCTTCGCCAGCAACATTCTGATATGCGCTGCCCAATGCCCGCTCATTGAGTCGAGTATTCGTCAGTCGGCAGGAAATCGTTGCAAGATCCTGCTGGTCTGCTGTTAAGACTTGCTGGCCTTGAAATCCGTTGCAAACATTGCGGAGTACCCGGCCGGAATTGCGCTGTAAAGGGGTTAGATTAGAAAGACTGGAGATGTTAATTGCTGCTGAATTAAGCGAAGGCGTGTCCAGTGCTGCACCATTCTGATCGCCCAGTGAATTAACTGATACACTCAGCTCGCTGACACCGAGCTGATCGGCGCTGAAATTGAGCGTTGCTACAGTAAACTCATCACTTTGCGATGCATTCAGTATCCTCGCATCAGTCAGCGAAACTTCGGAAATATTCAGCTGACCATCCCCGACAGTAACCGATCTCAGACTGTCAACACCGCCTTGTTGTAATTGATTACCGAACACAACATCTGTATCACTAATACTCAGTTGAGAGGACTCAAAATTGACGTTGAAGTCATAGTCGCCAATCGCTGTATTGTCGCCGACATCAGAGATGCGTAAATCAACAGAAAATGGATCGCCTGCGTTCAAATTTGCGGATGACGGGAAAAAACCCAAGGTAATTGCATGTATTTGTGTACTTAACAGAAATGCAGGAATTGTAATGATTGCTGTTTTATATTTATTCATGTTTTTATCCTTTTCCTGATTCAGACAGGTCATGTGTTGATCGCAGTGAATGTCAGTGCAGATCACAAGTTAGGTTACAGTCACATTGTCAACATGTGGGATGTGTTAGCTAATGACCCACCAAAAACAAATTCTCAATGTGGGCACTTTGTTTCATTTGGTGAAAAGTATTAATGCTCTTCTCATACTGTTTGTGTGACTTTACAGTAATCAAGCTACACTAAGCGGTATGATACTCAAGCTCATCAAGTTACCCGATGGTAATAACCGTAATTGTTATCGTTATTGTTGAAGAACTCGTATTACCATCACTGTCTGTAATTGTATAATTAAAAACGAGATCTTCAGGATCACCTTGACGCACACCACTTGAGTGGGTAAAGTTTGCTGTGTTAAATGTATAGCCACCGTTGCTTGATAATGTAAACACACCACCATTTCTTATCTCGGTAAAAGCAGTTGCTTGAGTTGGCGTATTTCCCAGTTTGTCGTTAGCTAATGCATTTCCAGAGATATTTGTAGCTGCTCCAGAAATAATTGAACGAGTGCCTGCATCTGGAAGTGCTCTTAACTCAGGAGTTACGGTGACTCGTAACGTCGCACGACTGGTATCACCATCACTATCTGAGATGGTATAAGTGAATATATCTTCACGTATCTCGACAAAAGCAGCAGAATAAGAATAACTGCCATCTGCATTTAAAACAAAGAAACCGCCATTGTCATTTCGAGAAAGAGGAATCGGTGTGACTGTTGTAGGCTGCGTACCGAGCCGGTCGTTTGTTAATACGTTGCCCGTGACAGTATTGGGAACCGATAAAAAGCCTGATAATGAAAAACCCGATGATGATGTACCTGCCGTAATTTTATTTGTATCATCAATCGCTTGAAGATCAGGCGTTACAATGATTGTTAAAACAGCTGTGCTTGTTTCCCCTTGATTATCCTGAATGGTATAGGAGATTTGTTCCTGTGCTGTAGTGGTTCGTGATACAGGTGCTGTATAGGTGTAACTGCCATCGCTTGCAATGGTGAATAGCCCACCAAGTTGAGTTGTTTGATCAGTAACAGGATTCAACACGGTTGTTGGTGTTGCTCCTAACAAATCATTATCAAGAAGGTTGCCTGTTACAACATGACGTATAATTGTTACGCTTGCGAACCCATTAGATCCTGCCTTCACTTGACTGTTATCAGCATTCGCTCTCAGTTGAGGAAAGACGGTAATTCTCAAAGTCGAACTACTGGTTCCACCATCATCATCAGTTATCGTATAGTTAAACGCATCAGTCACTTCACTTGTTACAGACTTTGGTGGCGTATAGGTGTAATTGCCATTTTCCAGCAGATTTAACGAGCCACCATTGGGCGTCGTGGCGACTGTGAGTGGCGTTGCCAGTGTGTCCGGGTTACCCAGAATATCATTTTTTAGCACATTTCCTGTTACCTGCGAACCTCCGGCTCTGGCTGTGTTGGTGTCAAGCACTGCTTCTGGTGTGAGATTCGGATTCACTGTGATGGTTAACGTTGAACGACTAGTTTCACCGTCTCTATCTGTAATCGTGTAGCTGACGCGATCGGTCACAACGCCTTTGATAGCAGACGGTGGCAGATAAGTATATTCACCATTGGACAGGAGGTTCAAAAATCCTTGTTGCAAGGTGGTGATATTGACAATCGGTGTGACCCGTGTTCGTTGATTGCCCAAGTCGTCATTATCGAGTACGTTGCCTGTTGCTCCGTGACTGTTTGGTAGTGCGGTTACCGTATTGGTATCTGGCCGCGCAAGTGGAACAAGGTTCCGGGGTTCAACTTTGATTGTGAGTGTTGATCTGCTGGTTTTATTATTGCTGTCTGTGATTGTGTAGGTAAACAGTTCAGTAGCAACGCCAGGTCGGGATAGAATCACTGGTGGTGAATAATTGTAACTACCATTTGCTCTTAGAATGAAAGAACCACCGATCTCAGTGCTGTCGATAACGATTGGGGTTACCGTGGTTGGCTCGGCTCCTAAATCATCATTGATTAATACGTTCCCTGCTGCCACCTCTGCGACTGGAACAGATAACGATGCGCCACCAAGTGTGACAGAATCAGTATCAGGACGCGCTAGCGGAGTTAGTATGAGTGGGCTGATAGTGATTGTCAGTGTTGAGTCGCATGTCTGACCATCATTGTCGGTCAAAATATATGTAAAGGTATCAACAACGGTGCCGTCCACCGAAGTTGGTGGTGTATATGTGTAGTTACCATCTGCGAGCAGATTCAGTGACCCACCATTTTGTGTCCTGCTCACTGCAACCGGGGTAACCAAACTTGGTTCGTTACCCAGCTGATCATTGGCTAATACATTGCCTGTAGTCACATCATCAGCCGCCGTGACTGTTTCATTATCTGCACGGCAAACAGGCGTCAGCGGTGTTGGATCGACTGTGATTGTGAGCGTCGTGCTGCTCTCATCGCCATCTTTGTCAGTAATCGTGTAATTAAAGACCTCATCAATTGGTTCAGCAAGATCTTGTTGCGGTAGATAGCTATACGCGCCATCTACTGCCAGAGAAAATAAGCCGCCTGACTGGGTTTGTAGATTCATCACAGTATTGGATACGATTGTAGGCTGGTTGCCCAGTACATCATTGCCAAGCACGTTGCCTATAACTGCGGAGCCGCCTGCAATTGCGGTATCTGTATCTGCTACAGCGAGAGGTTGCTGATCCTCCGGGTTAACTGTAATTGTAAGTGTCGATGCGCTGGTTTGCTGGTCGATATCTGTAATGCTATAGTCGAAAATTTCCTGTTCAACTGTATCCAGGCTTTGTGGTGGCATGTAAGTATAACTACCATCTCTCAGCAACGAGAAAATACCGCCAAGTGCAGTTGTTGAATTTGTTTGTATCGGCGTAACATTGGTCGGCTGGTTGCCCAGATCGTCGTTGCTGAGTACATTACCAGCAATTGCGGCGCCTGATGCGGTTGTTTCATCGACATCCGCGCGTGCAAACGGAACAAGTTCTGGTCGATTAACTGTAATATTTAAAAAAGAGGAGCTGATATTGCCATCGTTGTCGGCAATGAAATATCTGAACTGGTCAGTGAACGTTGTACGTGTTGTGATGGGTGGGGTGTAGGTGTAACTGCCGTTTGTATTAAATTGTATGACACCTTTGGGTAACCGGGACTGGCTTGATAAAAAAGCCCGCACAAGTTGATTATTGACTTCATCATTGTCCAACACATTGCCTGATACGGGTTCTCCGCCGGCAAACGCAGTATTGGAATCAGGGCGCGCCTGTAATTTTATGATCGCAGGTGGAGCAGGCGAGACAGTCACTGTCAGGGTTGCACTGCTGGTTTGTCCTCTTGTGTCCGTAATGGTATAGGGGAACTGCTCCTGCGCTGTCGTTTGCAGATTCTCCGGTGGTGTATACGTGTAATTGCCATCTGCCAGCAAGTTGAATGATCCACCACTTGCAGTTAATGCAATTGATACAGGTGTTGCCGTTGTCGGTTGACTCCCCAGAGTATCATTGCTCAGCACATTGCCGGACACTGCATCCCCGCCTGCTGTCGCTGCGGCGGTATCGTCCTGGGCAAGTGGTCGATTGGCTTGAATTCCCGGACTGACTGAAACTGTGAGCGTTGAATCGCTGCTGGTGCCGCTGTTATCAGCGATACGATAAGAAAACACTTCTTGCAGGTTGTTTGTCAGTACTGATGGTGCTGTATACGTATAACTGCCATCTGCCTGAATCAGAAATGTAC
>DRLZ01000130.1 GCA_011322755.1 Crenotrichaceae bacterium | reverse complement strand
CTCGCGCTTTTAAACTTCTCGCGTTGCCTTGAATTCAATCTCTGGCCAGCGTTCTTCAATCAACTGCAGATTAACCCGTGTTGGCGCCAGATAGACCAGATAATCAGAACCATCGATTGATAAATTGGCGAAAGCTTTTTGTTTAAACTCTTCCAGCATTTTTTCATCATCGCAAAATACCCAGCGTGCCAGGGTAATGGGAATGTTGTCATATACACACTCAACATTGTATTCGGCTTTCAGACGGAAGGCCGTTACATCAAACTGTAGCACACCGATCGCACCGAGTATCAAGTCATTGTTTTTTAAAGGCCGAAACAACTGGGTCGCACCTTCTTCAGAGAGCTGGATCAAACCTTTATGCAAGGCTTTGGCACGAAGTGGGTCTTTTAACACGACACGGCGAAATAACTCAGGGGCAAAAAACGGGATTCCTGTGTATTTTAATTTTTCGCCTTGTGAAAACGTGTCGCCAACCTGGATGGTGCCATGATTGTGCAAACCGATGATATCTCCTGGCCAGGCTTGTTCGGTGTTTTTTCGGGTATCAGCCTGAAACGTGATCGCATTGCTGACCTGGGTTTGCTTGCCAAGTCGCGCCTGATACATTTTCATACCTTTGTTGTATTGTCCTGAGCAGACACGCAGAAAGGCTACCCGATCGCGATGAGCAGGATCCATGTTCGCCTGCACTTTGAACACAAACCCGGTAAATTTATCTTCGTCTGCTTGTATGTTGCGCTGTGCAGTTTCTCTGGGCTGCGGTGATGGCGCATACTCAGCCACCGAATCCAGCAGTTCTTTCACACCAAAATTATTAATCGCTGAACCAAAGTAGACCGGTGTTTGCTTGCCATCCAGATACGCTTGTTTGTCAAACTGGCTGCTGGCGCCTTGAACCAGCTCCACTTCTTCTCTCAGCTCGTCTGCCTGATCTTCCAGCAAAGTATCCAGTTGAGGATCGTCCAGCCCATTGATGACGATGCTTTCAGCAATTTTTCCGCCATGTTGTGCATCGAATAAGTGAATGACATTGTCATACAAATGATAAACGCCTTTGAAACGTTTGCCCGAGCCGATTGGCCAAGTCATCGGCGCACACTGGATTTGCAGGACACGCTCTGTTTCATCCAGCAAATCCAGGGCATCCTGACCTTCCCGATCCAGCTTGTTAATAAAGGTGATAATCGGTGTGTCGCGCAGTCGGCAGACTTCCATCAGTTTAATGGTACGTTCTTCCACACCTTTTGCAGCATCAATCACCATTAATACCGAGTCAACTGCGGTGAGGGTACGGTAGGTATCCTCCGAAAAGTCAGCATGACCGGGTGTGTCCAACAGGTTAAAAATACAGTCATTGTGTTCAAACTGCATGACAGATGTGGTAACAGAAATGCCGCGCTGTTTTTCCATCTCCATCCAGTCAGATGTTGCGTGTCTTGCTGCTTTACGACCTTTTACTGACCCAGCCAGCTGAATTGCACCACTGAACAACAGTAATTTTTCAGTTAGTGTGGTTTTACCCGCATCAGGATGCGAAATGATGGCAAACGTGCGTCTTCTGTTGATTTCATTAATAAAATTGGCATCTGCCATCTTTTTGATTCCTCACGTGTACATATCCTGTACAAATTAATATTGCTGTCTGCCGCTGTTGTGCAGACAAAAAAATAGAATGAATTATACAGCTTCACTGCTTAGTGGTTCATTAAAAAACCAGTATTCTCAGACAACACTTTTTCACAAATGACTGTGAGTTGATGCAAGCGAGCGTATAACAATGTGGCTGATTTTTGTGTGTGGAGGTATTTGATAGTTTTTCTGTCTGCCAGACTCGATCTGATTTTGAATCCAGTCTGGCTGTAGCTGCGTATATCAAGTAACGACTTTATTTTAGCAGGTAGCCTATGCGTTTTCGTTCATCATTCCTTCTGGTTGTCATGCTAAGTGCCTGCACACAGCTTGATGAGGAACCGCTTCATTCCAGTATTGATAACAGGAATAACCAATCCGGAACATTGAACAACAACCCATGCTCTATTGCCTTGACAGCACTTGATCACAATCAGAGCAGTCAAAATATTTCCCGCTATCAACATGCGATTCTTCGCAACCACCAAGCACTGGCTAATCTGGAGAAACTCGGCTGGGCTTTTGTTGAGAAGGCCAGAACCAGTTTTGATCCGGGTTTTTACAAGCTGGCAGAGCAAACTGTAGCCTGTCTCATCCAGAAACAACCAGAGAATGTGAATGCGCTGATGCTGAAAAGCCATATATTACACAACTTGCACCGTTTTAAAGACGCTGAACTGGTTGCCAGGCAAGTCGTTGCTCAACGTGGTTCATGGTTCGAATACGCAGTACTGGGCGATGCGTTGATGGAACAGGGTAAGCTGGATCAGGCGGCATTAGCTTATCAACACATGGTCGATCAGCGCCCGGGGCCACAATCCTATAGCCGAGCAGCTCATTTACGCTGGTTATTTGGCGATCTGGATGGCGCAATTGAATTAATGGCACTGGCTGTACAAGCGCATGTTGCAAGTGGATCCGAGTCAACTGCCTGGTTTCAGACACGATTGGCGATGTATCTGTTTCAAGCTGGTCAATTAGATTCTGCTAAGAAAATACTCACCACAACACTTGCAAGACATTCAACATATGCGCCTGCTTTACTGGTGCTGGGTCGAATTCATCTTGCGCAAGAAAATCACGCACAGGCTGTAAAAATATTCACAATCGCAGAAACGATCAATCCATT
>DRLZ01000129.1 GCA_011322755.1 Crenotrichaceae bacterium | reverse complement strand
GTTATCGACCGGTTGCGTGAAACAGTGCGACTGGGTGGCGGGCTTACCAAAAATGGTCGGCTGTCCAAACAAGCGATGCAGCGGGCCAGAGATTGTCTCGAGCGATTTGGACAGCGTGTACGTGATCTTCCTGTGAGTGATGTTCGTGTTGTTGGAACCAAAACACTGCGCGAAGCACGCAATGCCGACGAATTTATCGAGAAAGCCCAAAAGTGGCTGAATCATCCGATTGAAGTCATCTCTGGACTTGAAGAGGCTCGATTAATTTATCTCGGCGTCGCTTTTGGTCATGCTGCAACTGATAACAAACGGCTTGTGATTGATATCGGGGGCGGGAGTACTGAACTGATTGTCGGTAAAGGTATGGAGCCAATTGTTCGCGATAGTATTGGTCTTGGCAGCGTGAGCACAATGCTCGAGCATTTTCCTGATGGTGAAATTACTCCGCGTCAAATGTTGCGCGCCGTGATGGAGGTTCAGCTAGAAATTTACCCGGTTGCGGAACAGTTTACTGCCGGTAAATGGCAACAGGCAGTTGGATGCTCCGGGAGTATTCGGGCGATCCGCGATATTGTTCAGGAAGAGGGCTGGTGTAACAGAGGGATTACACTGAAAGCGTTGTATACACTGCGCGATCACATTATACAAGCTGGCCATGTCAACAATATTCAGCTAAAAAAACTGAAAGAAGATCGATTGCCGATATTGCCTGGTGGTGTTGCCGTATTGATTGGCATTTTTGAAGCGTTACATATTGAAATGCTGGAAGTTTCAGATCAGGCTTTACGTGAAGGTTTGCTCTATGAACTGATTGGCAGGATACAACATCGTGATATTCGCGCTGACACCGTAGCCGCCACCAGACAGCGGTGGAATATTGATTCTGTACATGCTGATCGTGTAACAACAACAGCACGTAAATTGTTTAAACAAGTGCGTTCTGATTGTGGGCTGAAAAAGCAGGATGGAATTTTGCTGCAATGGGCGGCAGAATTGCATGAAATCGGCTTACAGATCTCACACAGTCACTTCCATAAGCACAGCGAATATTTGCTAAAGAATATGGATATGCCGGGTTTTTCCCGATCAGAACAGGCAATTTTGGCCGCTTTGGTTCGAAATCAGCGTCGTGCGTATTGCAAAAAAGCAATTAAACATCTACCCAAAACAGATCGTAAAAAAACCCGCTATTTAAGTCTGTTGTTAAGAATTGCGACGTTATTGCACAGAGGGCGTTCTGATGATGATAACAGCGAAATCACTATTCAAATGAACCAGCGTCAACTGGTTCTGGTCTTTGATAAAAAATGGCTGGAGCAGCATCCGCTGGCGCAGGCTGACCTGGAACAGGAACAAGCGTATCTGCAAACGCTTGATATTGAATTACGCGTGGAGACTAATTGATAATAAAAGTTAATGCCGATCGTATGCAATCATCAAAAGCGACTATTTGATGCCATTATTTGTTATTTGTATTAGACTGCGATGTAGTGGAATCGGAGATTCCAGATTGATTGAAATCATCAATTCATCAAGCAATCCTAAATATGATTGGGATTAAGTTACTTAACTGGTTGAGGAGAAAAATGATGAAGACAAAGTTATCAGGCATCACTACATTATGTGTACTACTTGGAGCCAACCTGATTGTTGCAGATACTGTATATGCTTATGGCAGTAGTGCACAGCGTCCCACTTGTAAACAGCCGGTAGTGAAGATGATATCTCCGGCGCCTGTTTCCGGAGCCATTGCTGTGTCGGCTGGCAGTGAATTTTCTTTTGAGGTTTCCAGTGATGCGAAACAGAAGGCTATTACCATGTCCGCAAAAGATATTGCCATACCAGTGCAGGTGACAACGCTGAGCAATGGAAAATTTCAAGTGATTGGAAAACTGCCTGATCGTTTGACAGATGGCTATGCGAGCGTTGAAGTGACAGCACCTTCTGGAAATGGAAAATGTGCAGGTCAAGGTAAAGTATTGGTACAAATCAACTAAAACTGTTGTTTTTACTTTGATTTGTCAGTCGTATCATTGATAATACGAGGTAGCTGGGAATCTGCTAGGTCGTTGGTGGCGCATGGAAGATGCTATAAAAAAAATAAATATATTGATGGCAACCAACACATATACACCTTGTGTTGGTGGTGTAACCAAAAGTGTTGAACAATTTGTAGACCAGTATCGGTTACGTGGTCACCGGGTTGTGGTGGCGACCGCGTCATACAAGAAGATACCAGCTGATGAATATGATGTGGTGCGCTTTCCGGCGATCCATCATTTCAATGGGAGTAATTTCTCATGGCCTTTGCCTGTTCCAGGCAAAATGGCGCGGGCTTTATCGCGTATTCCTCCTGATATTGTTCATTCACATCACCCATTTGTATTGGGAGGTACTGCATTACGCGCGGCGGCTGCTTATAATGCGCCGCTAGTTTTTACTTATCACACCATGTATGAAAAATACAGTCATTACATGTCAGTCAGTTCCTGGCGACTAAAACGCTATTTGATGAGTTTGGTCACCGGATTTTGTAATTTCTGCGATACCGTGATTGCTCCCAGTGAAAGTGTTGCTGCTTTATTAAGAAACCGTGGCGTCACGGTTCCAGTGCATATTATTC
>DRLZ01000128.1 GCA_011322755.1 Crenotrichaceae bacterium | reverse complement strand
GGTTTTATGGTTTTTTTTGATATGAAGGCAAGTCTCTATCAATTAATTTATCCGTTGCATATAAGAAAGAAAGGTGTATTCCAGGATTCAGTTGCCATGAATGGTTGTTGTGGGGTCACAATATCTGTATGTACCATAACACATTGTAATAAGACGTAAATTAATTTTTTTCTGCAATCATTATTCCTCTGCCCCGTGTGTTGTGAGCTATTTATAACTGATACTAATAATGTGATGAGATAACTCATATTACATGGATATTTTGTAAAATGTGAACCCTGTCATACTCATTACAATCAATCACGATTTGTGGATGAGACTCTTGTATTAAATCCTTATTTCAATAGTGTGACAACGTTCTCGTTGTTAGCCATAAAATGGTTTGTTCTTGAGAAACCTATCTCAAAACAAATGTTTACCCGAATTATTTAAACAAGAATACAACTAGATTTACCCAGACTAAAGCGCATCTGTTGTGCTTTGGAAACGGGTTCAACGATATTTGTGGTGAATAGCGTTTGAACCTGAATTCTTATGGAAAGAATCGAGGGTAAACTAGTGAGACGCAATTTATTAACCTATGCGCAAATTGCGCTGATCTTTACGCTAAGTAGTACCTGCATGGTAACGCTGGCGGCGAATGAAATAGATAATTTACAGCCAGGGCACTGGTATGAAGTGCCTAATTCACAGCTCAGAAAGCTGTGCCCATCTGATAATGCTCAAGGGCACGGATATCAATGGTCACTTCAATGTTCAGGATTAATCAATGCGTGGAATGGAGGGGCATATGATAGCAAACGTAATCGTCTGATGGTATGGGGTGGTGGTCATGCTGATTATGCTGGGAATGAAGTGTATGCATTCGATGTGAACAGTTTGTCGTGGCAACAGATAACTCAACCAAGCGAGCTGACAGGTTCTTGTGATGGATACGGCTGGAATGGCGAATGTCCATCCGGAGAGGAGATGCCTGACGGCAATCCTATCTCTAGACATACATACGATAGCCTCGAATATGTACCAGGTTTGGATATACTCTGGGCAGCAGGTGGCTCACGCTGGTCAAGTGGCGCAATCTCGGAAGCAACATGGATATTAAATCTCGCGAACAAAAGCTGGGTGCGGAAAACTGACAGACCCGAAACATCATGGTATTACACATTTTTTTCTGTATATGACCCAGTGACTAAAAATATTTTTAGTTATGGTACCGACTCACTGTTAATGTACAATCCTGTTTCTGGAAAATGGACAGAACTTACCTCTGGAGAAAGTCCAATATCTGATGGCGTGACAGCAGAACTGGATCCTGACCGGCGAATACTCGTTGTCGTAGGTGATGGTATCGCCAAATATTATGATTTATCTGATCTCGCCAATGTTACTTCTCATGTACTACCTTCGTCAGGAGACAAAGCGATTGAGCAAGCAAAAGCGCCTGGTCTTGTCTACGACGCATCCATAAAAGCACTGGTTGCTTGGAGTGGTAATCCAGCAGCCGGATTGCGATCAGAAGATGTTTACGTGTTGGATCTGGATACTTTCAAGTGGACAAAACGTGCTCCCGCGGTTACCAATACTGTTATTCCTGCAAAAGCAACAGCTAACGGAACCTACGGACGTTTTCGTTATATTCCATCAAAAAATGCATTTGTTGTTGTGAATGATGTTGATCAGAATGTTTATTTTTATAAACTGCCAGCTTCTAAAAACAATAAGCAAACAGATTCTGCTGAACCTGTACAAGTTGCAAGTCCGTTTGTTGAAAAAGATAAAAAGACAGTCACTGAGCCACTATCACCAACTAGGCAGGTTGCCGATAGTGGTGGATCAGTAATCAGTAATACAGTGGATACGATGCAGCCAGGATCGTGGTATGAAGTTCCGAATTCACAACTGAACCAACAATGTCTGGGAGATAATGCACAAAAACATGGTTTCTCCTGGTCGTCTTATTGTGCCGAGCTGATGAATGCATGGGGGGCAGGTGCCCTGGATGTAATCAATAATCGATTGATGGTCTGGGGGGGTGGACATGGTCAATATCCAGCAAGTGAAGCATTTGGATTTGATATCAATACCTTATCCTGGAACAGCATTGCCCAGCCTGATTATTTGTCAAATGGAAAGCTGATTGACAGTCAGGACTATAACCCATATCTGGATGTATTCTGGACAACAGAAGGATCGCGTTGGTCTAAAGGTGGATTATCCAATATCACTTGGACAAGAAAGACTGATCGACCAGAGAAGTCATGGTATTACACACATTTGTCAGTTTTTGATCCGGTGACAAAAAATGTATTGAGTGTGAGTAAGGGTTCACTGTTAATGCACAACCCTGCGACAAATCAATGGACTGAACTAGCTAAAAACGACACCCCGCTGACTGACGGCATGACTGCCGAGCTGGATCCAGTGCGTCGAAAACTGGTTGTGATTGGAGAGGGGCTTGCCTTTTACTATGATCTTTCGGATTTACAGAATGTAACCCGTAAACAATTGAAAGCAGGTGGCGATAACAAAATTATTTATGCCAAAGTCCCGGGTTTGGCTTACAACGCTGCCGGGAAAACCATGGTTGCATGGAATGCTGACCCTGCCATTGGCTTGCTTCCAGAAGATGTGTATGAACTCGATTTTGATGCGCTTAAATGGACAAGGCATTCTCCTGCCAATGGTAGTTCAGTTGCTCCATCTACCTCAAACGAACGGGGTGCGTATGGGCGTTTTCGATATATCCCATCCAAAAATGCATTTATTGTGGTCAGTGCTGTCGACAAAAATGTCTATTTTTATAAACTCCCAACTGCTGGTCGTGTCGCAAGCAGCAATACGAATACACCGGTTGTGAATGTTAACGCTGCTGATGTTAAGAAAGTTGAACCAGTTGTGCAGCAACAGGTACAACAGGTTAAACCGACACTTTTTGCAGGCAGCTTTGGGCCAGGGAAATCTGATCCTCAATCAGTCAGGCTCTTTTCTGAAACAACAGGTAGCGGAGAATTACCAAGTTTAACCGTGATGGCAGCACATCCTGCCCATATCGCCGACATCAATCACGTGAATGAGCTCGTGAGTGTTGGCATTCCGCTGCAAAAAGGATCCGGGATTACATCTGTTGCCCAGCTCAAATTGCAAGGTGCATCTGCAGCGCAATTTAAAGCATTAAGTCATTATCCGAATGGTGAAATCAGATGGCTGGATATTGATTTTATAACCACAGTCAGTGCAGGCGCTACCTCTCAAGTCAGTTTGGCGAAACGGCTTGTGGCTTCTGTTGACCCTGATCTGGCGCAGGTTACTGCAAACGGTGTTACTGTCAAAACAGGTGTTGCACGGTTTGATATCGATGCTGATAGTTCTTCAATATTGTCATCAGCAATGGTTGGTGGAAAACAACAGCTTGCTGATTCAATGATTGTCTATTCAATTCAAAACGGACAGGAGTATACCTCGTTATCTGATGATAATACTCAGGTCAGTATTGAGAAAAATGGCCCTGTGACAACCATTGTGAGAGTCGATGGAAGGCTCAAAAACAGTAATGGCGCTGGTCATTTCTGGTATACAGCACGTCTTCATTTTGTAAAAAATACTGCCGATATCAAAACAGAATTAACCATTCGTAATGCCTCGAAACAAGTGTTATCAGCGCAGAACTTTGATGCATATGGAGTTCGGTTTGTCATGGAAAATCCAAATCCGGATGTTACTTTTGTGATGGAAAATGGTGAACGCTTGCAGGGGCGCCTGGATGCGCAACAGTCAGCGTTACTTTATCAGGGATATGTGCAAAACCATCCGTTTAATCAGAAAGAAGTCAGAGATTGTTATCTCTGGAAACCTCCAGCAGCTGGAAATTGTTCTTCCGATTATGTTTACACATATGCGCCAGCGTATAAAGGCGTCAATGTTGTCATATCGGGCGAAACAGCACTCCAAGGTGGAAACAATCGCAGTGCTGCCTTTGCAAGTGTCGAGAGTGGAAATCAGAAAATCACCCTGGCGCAACGCTGGATGGCAAACTATTTTCCAGCATCATTTGAAATTGATGCCAGCGGTCAGGTTGATATCGGGTTGCATTCACGTTACAGCGGTAAACCAAATCAGTCGATTAACTGGGGAGGGCACCAGACGCGGGAATTTACGATTGCGTTTGCCCGAGCTAATTCTGCAATTGTACGCCATCAGCTGGACTGGCCATTGGTTGCGCGAGCTAATTTTGATTATTATCGCCGCGCCAAGGCGATGCTGGGCGAAAACCGTATGGTTTCTTTTGAAGAGGAAGAGAGTTACTTCGCGAAATACAATGGTTTTGAACCCGAGTCAATCAAGTCTGTCAGTACACCTGAATTCAAGGTCAAACGTTACACACATTGGCGACGTCACTACACTGATTATTTGAAAGATATTGTTGATTTTTGGCGAGGTGGAGACCCAATGTATATGGCTGGTGTTCTTCAGTCACTGGATTATGAGGTTGATGCTGCAATCGCACACTCTGATGGTTTCGATTTGGCGCAAAATTTATCACTTACGATACCGCGTGGAGAAGAAAGAGGTATCAACAAGTATGACAGTGAGCATCAGCTGACTCGATATTTACCTATTGGCTACTATTTGACAGGGAATGAACGTGTTCATGAAGCCATTCTGGATTATGGTGAAGATCAATTATTTGATGAGCGTGCAAATTATTTTCAGTTTCCCGAGACGCCTTTCTTTCGCGCATGGCTGCGTCGGTTTGAGAATTTTTCATGGCTTTACGGCTTTACGGAAGATACTCGTTATTTAAATGAGGTGAAATCAGGCGTTGATTTTCTGGTGAGTGCGAAAGCCGTGGATGGTGAACGAGAAACCCGTGGTCAGGACAAAGCGCGAGGCTTTTTGAATATGTCGGTCGCAGAGGGTTTTAATGAACGTGTCATCCATAATTTCTTTGGCGCGCAAATATCAGGAGATACTTATTTTCATGTGATGCGAATGCTCCGTCAAACAGGAATTAACTACAAAATCGAGGATCTGGAAGATGTGGTTCTTGGACATGCTTATTTCCTGTTTCGTGAAATGATGCACAATGAAGATGGCACGACCAGCGGTATTGGTCTTGATTATTATCTTGATCAATCCAATCAAAGTAGCGGTTTTGAAGATTCGTTGTATGTCGCGGATCGATATCTGCAGCATATTTACGACATGTTTGGCGTTGATAGTCTGGATGGTGTCGACTTGTTTGAGCAAGCGTATCAGTTGGACTATGTGCGTGGTACCAGCGTACCAATCCCCGGGTTGATGGCCAATGGGCAGCAACAAGCGCTCATGTACACCGACATGTTCCGACCTGTACCGAAACATGGCTATGCCTCTGTCGATACCACAGTGACTCGGAATGACGATGATTCCTATACTCTGAGCTGGATCGTTCCCGAAGGTGCAAAACGTTATCGTATAAAGGCTTCGTTGGATAAGCCAATTGTTGAATGGCTGGGTTATGGCAAGACTTCTCAGCAATTTGCATTGTCACCAGACTCATTTATGCCATGGTTTGCAGCTAAAAATCTTCAAGGCGAGCCAAAACCAAAAGCCGCTGGAACAGTGCAAACATGGACCGTCCGGCAGCTTCCAGATAATGGGACGTGGTTTTTTGATGTGCAATACAGCACTCAAAAAGAGATGTCTGGAATCTTATAAAACCCGGATTTCTCTGGAAGATTGTGGCTAACAATGGTTTGACAGGTTGTTACAATAGAAAGAATTATAATAACTATACCCTCAGCACTTAAGGAAGAGTGCAGTCACCACATGGTGATACCTGCTAATGTTTGGTATCACCTTTTTTTTGCCAATTGAAGTGACAATCATATCAGTGCTGCAGCACTACTAATTAGACTGATATAGCCACCATGATCATAGCTGTGGCGAGGATTTAAAGAGAAAAGTTTCTACGAGGTTATATCCAAAAGGAGAAAAATAGTACAAGGCAAGAGATTCTACTTACGTACTGTTCTTTTTGTGATTTTGATTTAGATGAAAATCGTAATGGTTTCTAATTAAAAGGGTAAGCGTTTATCGCCTATAAAAAAGTAGAAGGTTCTTTTTTACGATAAGTCCCGATGATTTTTGATTTTGTTAATGGTGTGTATTTGTATGAGGATCGGAAAAGCTAACGTACAACGTAAATGAGCACATAAAAAAGGGCAGAATACCTGCCCCCTTTCTAATAATATTAATTTGTTGTTATGCTATGTTTTGCGTTTGCGTGCAGTCATGCTAACACCAAATATGCCAAGACCGACCAATGCAATTGTTGCAGGCGCAGAGACAACGGTTGGTGGGTTCGGGTTGACCGACTGAAGAAAATTAAAGTTGATGTCGTAAGCGAGTGGACCCGATGCGAGGAGCTGGATAGCTCCAACACTCGTTAAGTCAACTGAATCTCCGATTAAATCAGAATAGTCAAAAAACACTTGTTCATTTCTTACCTGATTGGCGAAATTACGAGATACTGTTGCAGTGTTTCCAGCGGTATCCCAGATGTTGAATGCTAAATCGACTCCTAAATCAGCAAAATCGATATCAAGTAGCAAGCCAGTGTTGGTTCCGTCAATTAAATCCACACCACCAAGTCCACTCGTATTGACTGATGCAAGATTATCAGCGCCGTCCCATGTGATTGCTGTATTGATGCTGGAATTAACGCTGTTGGCGATTTGTACGTTTCCATTTGTGCTGACAACAGCAGCCTCGCCACTGTCATTGAATGCGATATCCCCATCGGTTTGTATAAATAAATCACGAAACCCACCGATCGCCTCAGGGGCATTGGCTTCGCTAAAATCATTTGAACCTGCTGAAACGATAGGACCTCCCTCAGGGGGATTAAATGACAATACCTGCGTGGTTTGATCAAAATCGTCAATTCCAACAGTTGCTGCAAATGCGGTAGACCCGCTCAGCATAACCAGCAACGCTGTAGCGCAAGCTTTTTTCTGATGTTGTAATTTTATAGTCATGTTGGCTGCTCCATTATTGATGGTGAACTGCGTCCAATACGTTTTCCAAAATAACGCTATAGCAAAGTATACACTCGTTTTTAGTTTTGAGCAATGATAATTATGATTCAAATCGTGTAGTTATGAGTAAATATTAATAATTTAGTTGTAATAAAATTCATGCCATTTGTTGTTAATGGCGGATGGATTTTTAACTGAATAAGCATTGACAAAATTGCCTCTGTTGCAAGAAACTGTTCGATTGCTGAGTCAACTTGTTGAGAAAAAAGAATAAATTCATCCAGAACTCAGTGGTTGCTAGAATATTGTTTTGAAACTTGTTGTCACCAGGAAGTTAGTATGTACTTCTGTCTTTATATTCAAAATTTCCAATATCATATTTTACGAAAACAATCACGGTTAGGAGAAGTGTTATTCAATTTTCTTAAAAGTGAGGGGTAAACATAGGGATGCCTGTTTGGCAGTTTCCGATGTTCCTGACTCGGTCCTTTCATTATTATTTCGATCACACATTGTTGGTAAGACTGTCACATGATTTAAGGTGACCATAGGCTTGAATTTCCGGTCGTCTCTATATCTCGTTTTGATACAATAAACATTCACTAATAAAAAGACAATCAGGATCATCTTATTCTCATGCGCATTGTTTGCGACATTCCTCATTCACAAGGGTTTGATAATGGCTGTGTAGTCACAATAGGAAACTTTGACGGTGTGCACCTTGGTCATCAGATGGTCATCAGGAATCTGTTAAAACAGTCGCAGAAACTGGGTTTGCCTGCGGTTATCGTCTTATTCGAACCACATCCCTTAGAATATTTTAACAGGGATGACGCACCTGCCCGGCTCACCAGCTTGCGTGAAAAAATTTCACAATTAGGCATGTGGTCTGTGGATCTGGTTATGGTGTTACGGTTTGGAAAGCAACTGGCTGATTTGGAGCCGGAAGATTTTGTGATTAGATACCTGGTGGAAGGATTGAAGGTAAGATGGTTGCTCGTTGGAGATGACTTTCGGTTTGGGAGGCGGCGGCGAGGGGATTTTAAACTATTACAATCATTAGGCGCTGAATATGGTTTTGTAGCGGACGATAGTGAGACGCTGTTGCATAATGGGCAACGTATAAGCAGTACGGCGATACGTCACGCTCTGAAAGCTGGTGATTTTGACAGTGCCAAAAATTTGTTGGGAAGAGCTTATTCAGTCTGTGGACGCGTGATTTACGGTGATGGAAGGGGGCGTCAGCTTGGATTCCCAACTGCCAATATTCAGCTGCGTAGAATAAAAACAGCGCTTCGTGGTGTCTTTGCAATTACAGCTGTTGGTGTCTCCCGAAAGCCAGTCCCCGGTGTTGCCAATTTGGGTGTTCGACCCACTGTTGACGGGGGGCAGCATGTCTCGCTGGAAGCTCATTTGTTTGATTTCGATCAGGACTTGTATGGTCAGCAAGTTGAAATTATTTTTCATCAGCGAATACGCGAGGAGCGTGCATTTGCTTCGCTTGATGAGCTGACTTTACAAATTGAAAAAGATGTCGCGCAAGCACGACAATTATTGGCAGTGTAGAATATCAAGCCTTGTAGGGTGTATTGCAAGCAACAAATCAGATCTTGATTCCCGTGACAGCGCGAGATTGAGTAACAAACGCATCAAAATTATTTAATTATTTATCACAGATGACATGACAGCATGGATTATAAACAGACTCTAAATTTACCTAAAACTTCATTTCCGATGAAGGCGAATCTTGCCCAGCGAGAGCCAGAACGGTTAAAGCAATGGCTGGAGATGGATTTGTATGGTCTGATTCGCGAGCAAGCGGAAGGTCGTCCAAAGTTTATTTTGCATGATGGCCCTCCTTATGCGAACGGACCAATTCATTTAGGCCATGCGGTCAACAAGATACTCAAAGACTTGATCGTGAAAAGCAAGACGTTTAGTGGGTATGATGCGCCTTATATTCCAGGCTGGGATTGTCATGGTTTGCCAATTGAGCTTCAGGTCGAGAAGAAAATAGGTAAGGCTGGAGTAAAGGTCGATACCACAACATTCAGAAAAGCGTGTCGTGAATATGCGACGAAACAAGTTGATAATCAGCGTGCTGAATTTGTCAGGCTGGGTGTTCTGGGGGATTGGGACAAGCCTTATTTAACAATGGACTACCAGGTTGAAGCTGATATTGTCCGGGCGTTGGGTAAAATCAATGCGCGTGATCATATCACCAAAGGCTCAAAGCCAGTGCATTGGTGTACTGATTGTGGTTCTGCACTTGCTGAGGCTGAAGTTGAATATGAAAACAAGCGCTCAGCTGCAATTGATGTGCGCTTTTCAATACTGGATGAAGCTGCATGTATTGATCGTTGTCATCATGTTCCTGCATGTAATGGTCACGGTCCGCTTTCGGTTCCAATCTGGACAACCACACCATGGACGCTGCCTGCCAATCAGGCGGTGGCACTGAATCCCGAGCTGGAGTATGCGATTGTGCAATGTGAATCAGCTGATCATGCGGAACGCTTGCTGATTGCTGAAGCCTTGATTAAAGATGTGATGCAACACTATGCAGTGGAAGAATATCGGGTCATTGCTTATTGTCGTGGTGATGCGCTTGAAAACCTGATATTGCAACATCCGTTTTATCAACGCCAGGTTCCGATTGTGCTGAGTGACCATGTTACTACCGAAGCTGGAACAGGTGCTGTACATATTGCTCCTGGACATGGTCAGGATGATTACATTGTAGGTCAACGCTATGCTCTTGAAGTTGACAATCCGGTGGCTGGTAACGGTTGCTATTTTCCATCAACAGAGCTGTTTGGCGGTGAGCACGTTTTTACCGCGAACGATCATGTTGTTGAAGTGCTGCGTGAATGTGGTGCTTTGATTCATGATGAGGCTTTGGAACATAGCTACCCACATTGCTGGCGGCATAAAACCCCGATTATATTTCGTGCAACTCCGCAATGGTTTATTTCCATGGATAAAAATGCTTTGCGCGAGCATGCACTGGAAGAAATCAACAAGGTTCAATGGATTCCCGACTGGGGTGAGGCGCGGATCAGAGGTATGGTTGATGGACGCCCTGACTGGTGTATTTCACGACAACGAAACTGGGGTGTGCCGATTGCTTTTTTTGTCCACCAGGAAACTGGTGAACTGCATCCGGATACGCCAGAGCTGATTGAGCAAGTTGCCAAGCGCATTGAGAAAAAAGGAATAGAAGCCTGGTTTGAGCTGGATCCTGTTGAATTGCTGGGTGATTCGGCAGCCGATTATTCCAAGATAACGGATACGCTTGATGTCTGGTTTGATTCCGGCGTGACCCATTATTGTGTATTAAAGGGCAGGGATGAGCTCACCATGCCAGCTAACTTGTATCTTGAAGGCTCGGATCAGCATCGTGGCTGGTTCCAGTCGTCATTGCTTACATCTGTTGCCATGTACGAAGCAGCACCTTACAAGCAAGTGCTGACACATGGTTTTGCCGTAGATGCCGAGGGCAAAAAAATGTCCAAGTCAAAGGGCAATGTGGTGGCGCCGCAGCAGGTTATGAAGAATCTGGGAGCTGATGTGCTGCGACTGTGGGTAGCAGGAACTGATTATCGGGGCGAGATGACAGTATCAGATGAAATTCTCAAGCGATCAGCTGATGTTTATCGACGCCTGCGTAATACGGCACGCTATCTGTTATCCAATCTTGACGGATTTGATCCTCAACACAACAGTGTTGCTTTCGATAACATGCTGGCTATTGATCAATGGGCTGTTGACAGAGCCAGTCAGATTCAGGATGAAGTGATTCAGGCGTATGAACACTATCAATTTCATCAGGTAGTACAGAAAATTCATCATTTCTGCGCCATGGATATGGGCGGGTTTTATCTGGATATCTGCAAGGATCGCCAATACACAACGCAGCCGGATAGTCATGCCCGGCGTTCTACCCAAACTGCCATGTATCATATCGCCGAAGCGCTGGTGCGCTGGCTGGCGCCAATCACCAGTTATACAGCTGATGAAATCTGGTGTTTTCTGCCGGGTCAGCGTGGTCCCAGTGTATTTCTGGAAACCTGGTATAAGGGGTTGCAGTTGTTCCCGGAAAATGCCGATAAGGGGCGGGATTACTGGGATACAATCATTGGTGTTCGCGAACTGGTCAGCAAAGCGATAGAAATACAGCGCAATGATGGTCATATCAAGTCTTCACTGGAAGCAGCAGTGGAGTTGTATTGCAATGAAACGCTATTTGCTGCGCTGGATGAATTAGGAAATGAATTGCGTTTTGTGTTTATCAGTTCCGATGCTGTGGTTTTGCCGCTGGAGCATGCACCGGAAACTGCTGAAGTCACCGATAATGTCGATTTAAAATTACGAATATTGCCGATAACCTGGCAAAAATGTACGCGTTGCTGGCATTTGCGCGAAGATGTTGGCCGTCATGCCGGTCACCCTGAGCTCTGTGCGCGTTGTATTGACAACGTCGATGGGGCGGGTGAAGCTAGGGAGTTTGTGTAGATGCGTGTGTGGATGCTGGTCGCGTTCCTTGTGGTTCTGCTGGATCAATTCAGTAAATGGTGGGTTCGTGAGCTTTTTGAATTGTACGAAGCATTTCCGTTGTTGCCAGGGCTGCAGTTCATCTACGTGCGTAACCTCGGTGCAGCATTCAGTTTTCTGAGTTCAGCTGGAGGATGGCAGCGCTGGTTTTTTATCGTGTTATCTCTACTCGCCAGTATTGCCATTATGATCTGGATTTATCGACTACCCAAACAACGGCGGCTGGAAGCGTTAGGCTTAAGTCTGGTTTTAGGAGGTGCGGTTGGTAATCTTGTTGATCGGGTGCTGCTTGGCTATGTTGTGGACTTTATCGATGTCTACTATCGATCCTGGCATTGGCCCGTGTTCAATGTTGCTGATTCGGCGATTACGGTTGGTGTGGCAGTGATGATTATCGATATTATCTTTTATCAGCGCCATGAATTGAGTGAATAGAGTGTGTAAAATGTTGCTGATTTTCGGTTGATAGATCACCGGAAACCAGTTCTAAACTTTCATGAATAAGAGTCGCATATGTTAACCATTGCCGTTTCAAAGGGACGCATTTATAAAGATAGTATGCCATTGCTGGCTGCAGCAGGTATTGAACCACTGGAAGATCCTGATGTCAGTCGAAAACTCATTATTCCAACCAGTCGTGATGATGTTCGTCTGGTGATTATCCGCGCAACGGATGTGCCCACATATGTTGAGCATGGTGCTGCTGATCTCGGCATTGCCGGAAAAGATGTTTTGATGGAATCCGATGCTGATAGCTTGTACGAACCGCTGGATTTAAATATCGCTTGTTGCCGGCTAATGACTGCTTTGCCAGTCGAGCCTGTTGAGCGACATGGACGGCTAAGGGTTGCAACGAAATACCTTAAAACAGCCCGCAAGTTTTATGCAAAAAAAGGTATTCAGGCTGAAATCATCAAATTATATGGTTCAATGGAGCTTGCTCCACTGGTTGGTCTGGCTGATTGTATTGTTGACGTGGTTGATACTGGAAATACCTTGAAAGCGAACGGTTTGTATGCTGATGAATTAATCGCACAGATCAGTTCACGTATGGTTGTTAATCAAGCTTCAATGAAATTGAAATATTCTGCAATCAATGAATTGCTGGATAAGGTTGCCGGGGCTTGTCAGCAATCAGTTGCTTAACAAAACAAGATTAACTTATCCATCCTGGTTTGAGTTGATGTGCCGTTATCGTTTTACCGACCCGTGTATTCAGAGTAATCTAACCTAATTATGTCAAAAACAATCAGAAAACTTGACACTGCCGATACAGATTTTGATTCCCAGTTGCAGGATTTACTTGCCTGGGATGAATCTGATGATCTATCAATTCATCAGCAAGTTGCTGATATTATTGCTGAAGTACGCAGTCATGGTGACGCAGCACTATTGGATTATACACAGCGTTTTGATCATTTCAAGCCTGCAAGTGTGGCAGATGTGGAATTGTCTCCGCAACAGTTGCAGTCTGCGTTTAATCAGTTATCTGGTGAAGTATCCGGTGCGCTGAAAATTGCAGCTGAGCGGATTCGTGACTATGCTGAAAAACAGAAGCTGGAGTCATGGCAGTATGAGCAACCAGATGGTACTGTTTTAGGCCAGAAAATTACTCCATTGCAACGTGTTGGTTTGTATGTCCCAGGTGGTTTGGCGGCATATCCATCTTCGGTATTAATGAATGCGATACCTGCAAAAGTCGCAGGTGTTTCAGAGCTCATTATGGTTGTTCCTTCGCCGAATGGTCAGCGTAACGATCTGGTTTTGGCGGCTGCTCATCTCGCTGGTGTTGATCGTGTGTTTACAATTGGTGGGGCGCAAGCTGTTGCCGCACTGGCTTACGGTACTGAAACGATTCCCCGGGTTAACAAGATTGTCGGGCCTGGTAATATTTATGTGGCGACTGCCAAGAAAATGGTGTTCGGGCAAGTCGGGATTGATATGATTGCGGGACCTTCCGAGATTCTGGTGGTTTGCGATGGAAAAACACCTGCTGACTGGATTGCCAAAGATTTATTTTCACAGGCAGAGCATGATGAAAATGCTCAGGCAATTCTGTTGTCTCCGGATGCTGAATTTCTCAATGCAGTAGAATGGCAAATCGATGTGTTACTGCCACAAATGCAGCGTGCAGATGTTATCCGTGCCTCAGTAAAAAACCGTGGCGCATTGATTAAGGTGCGTGATCTGGATGAAGCGGCTGCTGTTGTTAACCAGGTGGCACCGGAACATCTTGAATTGTCAATTGCAAACCCTGACGCGCTGTTGGAAAAGATCGACAATGCCGGCGCCATCTTTATGGGGCGATATACCGCTGAAGCACTGGGTGATTACTGTGCCGGCCCGAATCATGTATTGCCAACTTCCGGTACAGCACGTTTTTCTTCACCGCTTGGAGTCTATGATTTTCAGAAACGTTCCAGCCTGATCAATTGTTCCAGACAAGGCTCGCAGACACTCGGAAAAGTAGCTTCCATTCTGGCACGGGGTGAAGGTTTGATTGCACATGCTCAATCTGCAGAGGCGCGACTGGAAGATCATGGTGAGAGTCAACCGGCTTGCAATGAGAAGAATTGATGGCTTCAGATAGTACGATGCAGCAACGTATTGCTGAAAAATTGACGCCTCAATTACTTTCAATGCAGGCCTATCACGTTCCTGATCGAAAGGGACTTATCAAACTGGATGCAATGGAAAACCCTTATAACTGGCCACCCGAAATGGTCGACGAGTGGTTGGATTGCTTGCGGCAATGTACGGTCAATCGTTATCCTGATGCTGGTGCTGCGGAGCTAAAACAACGTTTGCGTCAAATTGATGGTGTTGCAGATAATCTGGATTTACTACTAGGCAATGGCTCAGATGAGTTAATCCTGTTGCTTCTGATGGCAGTAGCAAAACCAGGTGCAACTGTATTAGCGCCAACACCTGCTTTTGTCATGTACAAGCAGATAGCAGACAGCCTTGGTATCACGTTTATTGATGTACCATTACGTTCTGATGATTTTGGTCTTGACATGCCGGCGATGCGTCTAGCAATTGAACAGCATCAGCCTTCAGTTATTTTTCTAGCTTACCCGAATAATCCAACAGGCAATTTGTTTAGCCACAGTGATATGTTGGAAATTCTTCAATGTGCGCCAGGAATTGTCGTTTCAGACGAGGCATATGCACCATTTGCAGATGCCAGTATGTTATTTGTACAAGACACATACCCATCTTTACTGGTGATGCGCACTGTATCCAAACTGGGATTGGCAGGATTGCGTCTTGGCTACTTGATTGGACACCCTGCCTGGATACAGCAACTCGATAAAATCAGGCTGCCTTATAACATCAATACCCTGACTCAGGTGAGCGCTGAATTTGCGCTCTCAAAACAATCTGTTTTTGATCAACAAAGTCGACAAATTAAACGTGATAGAGAACAATTGATAGAAGCGCTAAACACGCTCGGAAGGTGTCATGCCTTTCCAAGCTCTGCAAATTTCGTGTTGTTTCACGTTGACGGTATTCCTGTGACAGAAGTTTTCGAATCACTGAAAGACAATGCTATACTAGTGAAAAATTTAAATACCAGTCACCCTTTGACGCGAAATTGCCTTCGAGTGACTGTGGGTACATCAGAACAAAATAAATTGTTTCTGGACAACCTCAGAATGATACTGGAAGTATAGAAAAAAGACGTTTCAGTTGTATACAATCCATTTTGGTATTTCAAGAATAATAACCGGAAGAAAAATAGGCAGGATAGTAACTTTACAAAGTGTAAAAATTCTGCAGCCGGTATAACCCAGGATGGGTAGGCTATTTAATTCAAGAGGACTTGTTTATGAGTGCAAACGGTGTAGATCTTCAAAAGCGCCGCTTTCTTACCCTGGCACTCACTGCTACCAGTGCGGTAGGAGCAGGGTTTGCATCGGTTCCTTTCATTTCGGCAATGGCGCCGAGTGCCAGAACCAAGGCATTGGGTGCTCCCGTAGAAATTGATATCTCAAAACTGGAACCTGGTCAGTTGGTCCGGGTGAAGTGGCGAGGAAAGCCAGTCTGGGTTGTCAAGCGTAGCCCTGAAATGCTGGCAAGGCTGAATGAGGTTGAAGAATATCTGGCTGATCCGGATTCTGATATGTCAATTCAACCGGAAGAATGTAAAAATAGCTATCGCTCGCTAAGGCCGGAAATTTATCTGGCTGTCGGAATTTGTACCCATCTGGGTTGTTCTCCAAGTTATCGACCAGACATTCAACCTGAAGATCTGGGCGATGATTGGCTGGGTGGTTTTTTCTGTCCGTGTCACGGTTCCAAATTCGATATGGCAGGACGAATCTATGCAAGTATGCCTGCCCCGACAAATCTTGAAATTCCCCCTCACTATTACATTAATGACGACCGAATCCTGGTTGGTGAGAGCGCAGAGGAGAATAGCTAATGGAAAAGCGAGTATTAGCCTTTTTTAATTTTTTCCTGGAACGATTCCCGCTATCAAAAACATGGCGTGACCACATGGCGGGTTACTACGCCCCGAAGAATTTCAACATTTGGTACTATTTTGGCTCGTTAGCGTTATTCGTGATGGTCTGTCAGATTGTGACGGGTGTTTTTCTTACCATGCACTATAAACCTGATGCTGCAGCAGCGTTTGATTCTGTCGAATACATCATGCGTGATGTCGAGTGGGGATGGTTGATTCGGTACTTGCATTCCACTGGCGCTTCTGCATTATTTCTGGTTGTTTATCTGCACATGTTTCGCGGTATTATCTACGGATCGCACAAGAATCCACGAGAGCTTGTGTGGATTATCGGCATGTTTATTTTTCTGGCGATGATGGCTGAGTCATTTATGGGCTATCTATTGCCGTGGGGACAAATGTCATACTGGGGTGCCCAGGTGATTATCTCTCTGTTCAGTGCAATTCCGTATTTTGGCGAGGATCTGGCTTTATGGATACGGGGTGATTATGTTGTCGCTGATGCCACGCTGAATCGTTTTTTTGCGTTTCATGTGATCGCGGTTCCTCTCGCGCTGGTGGCCTTGTTATTTCTTCACATTGTGGCCTTGCACGAAGTCGGATCAAACAATCCTGACGGTATTGAAATAAAAAGCTGGAAAGATCCCTATGGAATTCCTGTTGATGGCATTCCATTTCACCCATATTACACAGTCAAAGATCTTTTCGGGCTTGGCGTGTTTCTGATCATATTTTCAATCGTTGTCTTCTATTTGCCAGAGATGGGTGGTATTTTTCTCGAACATGCGAATTTTATACCTGCCGATCCCTTGAGTACGCCGGAACACATCGCGCCAGTCTGGTATTTCACTCCTTTTTACTCGATTTTGAGGGCAATCCCGGATAAATTTGGTGGTGTGGTTGCTATGGGCGCCGCTGTGTTTGTCTTGTTTTTACTGCCTTGGCTGGATCGAGCCAAGGTGAAGTCGATACGGTATCGCGGCTGCATTTTCAAGACAGCTGTCGCACTTTTTGTGATTGCCTTTCTTGGCCTTGGTTATCTTGGCTTACAGCCTGTATCGCCAGTTGCTGTATTGTTTGCCCGTTTGTTAACAGTGATCTATTTTGCTTTTTTTCTGCTAATGCCGATTTATACCCGCTACGATAAAACCAAGCCAGTACCTAATCGGTTAACTGAAAACAGTGATGGCTTTATTATTTCAAGTCTGAAAAAAATAATGACAACACTGTGTATCACCAAAACAATTCGAATTGGTTCGATGGAGATCAATATACCCGTGCCAACAACGTTTGGTGCCGCAGCTGTCATCAGGGATATGAAATCTTCAGTTACACACTGGGTTGATTGCATTAAAAACGCAATTAATAACGTAAAATCAACCGGCAGCTAGTATTCCTGCGCAGTCAGTTCTGATAACTATAATTTATAGAAGATGCTAACAATGAAGTCTCTATTACTCATTATATTTATGGCGACAGCTCCAAGTGTGTTGTTTGCCTCAACAGCAGTACAACTGGATCAAGCTCCGATTAATTTGCTGGATAAAGATTCAATTGCAAATGGCGCCAAGCTGTATGTTCAATATTGCAGTAGTTGTCATTCGTTAAAACATATGCGTTATTCAAGAATCGCAGACGATTATGCTATTGATGAAGCCTGGATGAAGGATAATATTGTGCCGAACAGTCGTAAAGTCCACGACTCAATGCTAACTGCGATGAACTCCGAAGATGCGCGGGTATGGTTTGGGATGCCGCCGCCAGATTTATCATTGATTGCTCGCGCAAAAGGCGTCGATTGGCTGTATAGCTACTTGCACGGGTTTTATATTGATGAAAAAAAACCATACGGTGTGAATAATCTGGTATCGCCTGATGTTGCAATGCCGGATGTCCTGGCTCCGCTTGGTGGTGTACGTGAACTCAGTAAAAGTAGTGGAGAAACAGATACGCTCAGAGGACGGTTGCGTGTTACCAAGGCAGGTATGATGAATAGCAGTCAATTTGATAAAGCTGTTACTGAT
>DRLZ01000127.1 GCA_011322755.1 Crenotrichaceae bacterium | reverse complement strand
TAACCTCCGCCATAACTCTCCCGTTCACTTTGAACTGATTGCAGTTAATCTCGATCAGAAACAGCCCGGTTTTCCAGATCATGTGTTGCCTGACTACCTGAAACAGATTGGTATTCCCTTCGATATTATTGAGGAGGATACTTATAGCATTGTTAATCGCGTCATTCCCGAAGGAAAAACCACTTGCGGGTTATGTTCACGACTACGTCGAGGCATCCTCTACAGCTACGCAGAAAACAATAGCATTGACAAGATCGCGCTTGGTCACCATCGCGATGATTTAATTGAAACCTTGTTTCTGAATATGTTTTATGGGGGAAAAATCAAATCAATGCCTCCCAAATTGCTTAGTGATGACCGCAAGCATATCGTGATTCGGCCGCTAGCCTATTGCCGGGAAAAAGACATTGCGGAATATGCAGCGCTCAAGCAATATCCGCTTATCCCATGTAATCTGTGTGGCTCTCAAACCAATTTGCAGCGCCAGGCAATGAAGTCCATGTTGCAGCAATGGGATAAACAGTATCCTGGCCGACTGGAAACCATATTTACCAGCATGCAGAATATTCAGCCATCGCAGATGGCTGATAGCGATATGTTTGATTTTCAGTCGCTTGTTGCTGAATCAACAAACCATTCAAATCGATAGAAGGTTCCTTGTTTTTTTACCCTCTTTTGCTGTGGGCTTTATTCACAGCTGTGCTGTTCCGAGGAAGCTGAGCTAACCAAAAAAAAAGTATCCGCTGGCTGGTTTTGATGGGAGATGAAGATGGCAGGTCTGCTAGTGCATTGTCTTATGATCTTTTTTTAACTGTGTTGCTATTTGCTTTCAATCATTAACCCACGTAAGCTTTGACGTTGACTCTCGAGGCAGTCTGAATACCTATGTTGCTTTGAGTTTCTAACAAGTAACAACAACTTAACCATAATAATCTAGTATATTCTGGAGGTTTAACTATGAATAGTCTGACAGCTCTTTCCATCAGCATTGGCGTTCTTGCGGGCGTGGCGACGTTTTTGGCAGTGGGTCCCTTAAGCGGTGTCTTTTTTATATGGGCTGCAACAATTGCATGGGCGGCTTATTTTGCTCTTGGAGGTGACAAGGAAGCATTAAAAAATACGATTGTATGTGGTATTTTTGGTGTGTTTATGGCCTGGATTACAGCGATTGAGCTTACCAATATTCCTTCAGATGTTGCGCTTGGTTTTCCATTGATGGCAGGTATAACCGTTGCTATAGCAGTCATTGTGCTCTGTCTGGCTGCAAATATTCCTGCGCTTGCAACAATTCCAGCCAGTGTGCTTGGATATTCATCTACCTTTGCCTATCTGCTGCAAACACCTGATAAACTAACTCAGGATGTGTTGCTTGGTGTTTCCCTGGATAACCCTTTGGTGGTGATATCCCTCTCGATTATCATTGGTACTTATTTTGGAGAATGGTCGGCTCTACTGAGTGCAAAATTGACAACTGAAACTGACGAATGATTCTTGGTCTTTTGCTGTCAGAGTCGGTTGCTGATCGGCTCTGACAACAGTATTTTCAGATGTTTTGGCGGACTGCTAAACATCAGCAAGCATTCTGGTGATTGCTGTAGAAAGTCACCAAACCATCAGAAAACCTTGTTTGCTTGTTTCTTAACCTCGTTTGTTTTGTCTTGTTGTTTGCGACAGCTGCTGGGTGTTGCCTTTGTTTTATTATAGTATTCCCAGAACTCGGTCTGGGTTCTTATTTCGAGTATCGATTGGGCAGCCATAACACCTGCGATGCTAACGCCGTTTATACCACCACCTGGTTGGGTCCAGTGGCTGGCTAGATATAACCCAGGGATCGGAGATTTAACATTCGGTCTGCCGGGACCTGTTTGATTTGGTGATGGATTCCAGCCATAAGCGGCACCTTGGTGATTCAGGGTGTAGCGCTGCATGGTTCGTGGCGTTCCGGATTCAATAAATAACACATGTTCAGATAAACCTGGAAAGTATTGCTCTGCTTTATCCAGTAGCCGCTGCTGAAAATCATTTTTGTGTTGGCGCCAGTTTGCTGTTGAATAAGGTAGCAAGGTACTGAGTAATATCAGGTGTGTACCTGGTGGAGCCAGTGTTGGGTCGCTATGGGTCAGCACAGTCGCAGAGAACCAATCGATGTTTCCATCTAAACTGGCTTCATAGCTGGCCTGGTGATCATAGCGGTCAAAAATAAACATTTCGTGGCTTTGATCGGCGTTCTCCAGTTTTATATCGGTTGCTATGTAGGTGACAAAAATGGACATCGAAACATCCATTGACTGGAGCTTTTTCAGATAGTCCGCGGGTGCATTTCCGGCGCCAATCAGGTGTTCAAATGTTTGCAAAATGTCAGCATTGGAGATAACGACAGGTGCATGTATCTCCTGGCCATTCTCGGTTGCGACACCGCATACTTTTCCATGCTCAAGAAGAATGCGGCGAACGCTCATTTTATAAAGTATTTCGCCTTTGTCTTGAACAAGGGAATCTACCAGCACATCGGCCATGCGCTGGAAACTACCGCGACAATAATAAGCCCCTTCAAGGATGTATCCGCTGAACATTATCGCCCAGTACAGAAAAGATAATTGTTGTGGCGGTAATCCGATATACGGCCATAATGCTGAGAAGATGCTTTTTAGACGTTCATCATCCAGGAATTCATCCATGACCGTAGACAAGGTAGAACGCCGATATCGGAACAATTCACGGAGTTGATTGATCGCGTCTGATTGATTTGTTGCCAGAATTTCATCTGCAACAGTTGCCTGTTCTGCAACCTGGCGTGTCAGTTTGACAAACTTCTGCAAATTTTCTCTTTGTGTTGGAAAATGACAGGAAAGAGAGTCAATAAATGCTTGTTCACCAACCGCAATATCAACCTCAAGATCAGGAAAAAAAGCACGTGCATAATTTTTGATCGGGATGAAATCAATTTGATCGAGAATACCCAAGCCATTGAAAATCCGATAAATCATGTGTCCATTGGCATATCCTTTGTCTTCACAGCCGCTGATCGCATGTACAGCAGAGTCAAACCTGAATTGGCGACGGGTAAATCCGTGCGCATACCCACCCGGGCGGTCATGACGCTCGATTACCAGCACGGATTTTCCGGCTTTTGCCAGTAAAGCTGCTGCAGTTAGGCCGCCGATGCCTGAACCAATGACAATGACGTCATAGGCTTGGTGTGTAGATTCAAGGTGCAGTTTCATGACAGGTTGTTATTATGATTGAACAAAGAGCATATTCTACAAGAAATATCATGAGATCGTGGATTGATCGGTTGACAGGGCGACCGCATATAAATAATCAAGAAAACAGCACCTTAGCGCGGTAATCATCATTCCTGGCAGCCTTTCTTCTTTTTTAGCCAAGCTCAAAGCTGATTATTCACGTTCAAAAAGATTGAGGCATAGATGGCGAATACTTGTCATGATTACAGGATCGTTCCCTTTTCGAAGGTTACTCTTGTCATCTCCAAAAACAACATCCAATCGCCAGTGCAATGGGTTTTCAACCCCCCCCCCCCAATGGCCACGTACCGCTTGTGAGAACTTTTTGGCATCCGCCATAATTGAATTCTTAGATTCAACAACGAAGTGCAACGGCTGAATTCAAGTTCTAAATGCAACACCTAGAGGGATAAAAATAGAAAAGACATCGTAAAAAATCTGATAACTTTAAATTACCACAACGATTGGTAATGTAAAGAATGCCGCAACCAGAACCTATCACGCTGTTTTGGGAAAACATCTGCCACGGTATCTGGCTGAATTTAATTATCGGTTTAACCGCCGATATGATTTAGCAGCCATGTTACCAAAATTAGGCTACGTTGCAGCGAGAACACCGCCAATGCCGGGGCGTTTACTCAAACTCGCTGGGGCGTTCTGAGTTTCATAGGTAATCAGGAATCTCTTTGTCCTCATTTATGGTTTTTTTTATCGCACTGGAAAACATCGCTTATACGCAGTTCCGCCATAATCTAAGAAGCTGTCTGGTCAAAGTTTATATTTTTATCATATAATAAGCGTTTTAACATCAAGTAATTTCTTAAGGCTATGAACGACAGCGATATTTCAGATGACGAATGGGTACTCATTAAACATTATTTTGATCCAGTCGATAACCGTGGGGGTGCAGGCTCAAAACACAGCAAGCGTGATATCGTCAATGCTATCTTCTACCTAAATAAGACGGGAGCGCAATGGCGCTTACTACCAAAGGAGTT
>DRLZ01000126.1 GCA_011322755.1 Crenotrichaceae bacterium | reverse complement strand
CAATAAATGCTGATAGTAAAAATCTGGGCGGTCACGTTTAATCCGCTGAAAAACGGTCGAGCCAATCACCACGGTGGCGAGAATACACAAGCCTGCTGCACCTAACCCCATGGGCCCGACACCAAACAGGATGGCGATCAGTAATGCCATGGGCAACCAGAAGACAGTGGCAAGAATCAGGATCACTGTCAGCTCTGAACTGGAGCTGCCACGAAAGATGACAGGCTCCAGGTTCAAACGATCTGCCAGTGTCTCAGTGTGTTCCATTGTCTAGATGACGTTTGAGGCTTCGGTGAGGATGTAACTGATAAAAATCATCACCCCGACACCGACAACTGCCACCACACCAACTTCACCCCAGTCAGCCTGACCACGACGTGCTTCGTTGAATTTGGCAATCAGGATCCAGCTCATCCATAAAAAAACGACCACTGCGATCAGCAAGCCAATCACAAGACCGGCATCTTTGACATAGCCTTTCATTAAATCCAGCCAGTTACCGTTGGGTGCGCCGGTGCTGGGTGGAACCGGTGTCGGCAATACCGCCAGGGCATTGTCAATAGTGAGCATGCATGTGAGCAGGATCAATCCGGGGTGTTGTATGAGCGATTTTAAATGCGGCATGAGAAAACTCCTGTTAATTAATAAAAAAACCCAGCAGCAGCACAATAATGCAGCTGCGAGCGATGTTGACGGATAAATCATAGAAACTGGACTGATCTGACTGCCATAATCGCAGTTGCGAATAGGCCATCCATGCCAGCCACAGGAGTGCTGCCGTCATCAACACACTGGCAATGACTGTGGTCAAAACATCTGGACTCACAGTGCTTGTTGCGGTAAAGATTGTTTTTTGTGGATCACTCATTGCCATGACATCAACCTCATTGACGATAATCACCTTTCAAAGGCGCAATGTGACGTGGTTGTGGGCGGGGCTGGGTCAGGTGATTATGGATGCCTGTGCGGATGCGTTCGACATCTGTACGCAGCCAGTCGTAGTTGAAATGCACACGTGCATCCTGATCACTATTGTCCTGCGCACCATCGATCAAGGGTTGCAAGGCATCCAGTTCGTGAACCAGCTGCGCCAGCAGTTGATGTTCAGCTATCTGGTCAGCAAGCATCGTTTGTGACAACAGCCAGAGACAGTTGAATGCCAGAAATCGTCTTCTCATCGTTACCAAACTCCACATCAATTTAAATGAGCGTAGCTTGCCAGACTGGAGAGGTTGATTTCTAGTGAAAAACGTTAATGGGCTTTGATGGGTTTTCTGTGAGGTGTTGCCTGCTGGTCGCTGAGAAAATGCTTTGAATGGAGCTCAGAAGCTGATGTAAATGTCTTCACAGGCCAGGAAAACGGATTATACAATCTCAAATTTCAATACCTTGAAAATCTCTGATATTCCTTGTAACCAGATCAGCGTTATTCACTCGTGAGATTTCGCTAATCCGTTTATCTGAAAACGCCTGTGATATGTTATTTTCCAATTGAGCGAGAAATTACTTACACTTGCCTTATCATATCATCCAGAAATTCAGAAGGCATGTCACCGCTGGTGATCATAAGACGGTCTCTGGCACGAGTACATGCCACGTAAAGCAAATGTCTTTCTGTATCATAGATTGCCTCCAGTTCTGAGCTATCGGTAACAGTTTCTAAACGTTGCAGAGAAGGGATGATTTCATCGTCGCAAGCCATTACAGCAACCGCACGGAATTCCAGTCCTTTTGCCAGATGCATGGTTGATAAGGTGGCAGTTCCATACTTCATCTGGATTGTCTGATCCAGTTGCTTGAAAGACATTCCTGCTTGAGTGAATGCGTGTTGGGCTCGTTCAACTTCTCGCTCTGAACGAATAAAAATAGCGATTTCGTGTGCTTGAAAGCCTTCTTTTACTAGGCTTTTCAACCATTCTGCAACAGATGTAATTTCTTCTGCAGAATTATCAAATCTCTCAATCGCAGGAGAAGGTCCATTAAAAACAGAAATCGTTCCACTTCGGTCTTCTCTATTTCCATCCACATCAACAACAGTGGGTGCCAACAATCGATCAGCTTGCATTCTGATCTGGTGTGATGTTCTGTAATTAACGCGCAAAGTAGTGGAACGGCCGCGGATATCCACTCCCATCGATTTCCAAGAAAACGGTTGCTGAAAAATGCGTTGTCCTGAATCACCAGCGAAAAATAGAGCGTTGGCTTGTCCACCCCCCATCGCAGCCAGAAATCTTAATTGAGGAATACTGATATCTTGCGATTCATCCACAATGATATAGTTAAATGGTTGGTTTGTCTTAACAGACAAATTTATCGTCAATTCAGAATAAACACCTGCAATCGTAACAAATTTTTTCGATTTCAAGACTTGATTGATTTGTTCAAACACAGACCAGAGTTTTTTTCGCTGTGGTTCGCCAAGTCGTGACTTTCGACCTAGTCGCTTGACATCGCGATAGTCTTCCCAACTGCTAATTTGCCAGGCATCAATCACTTGCGACCATTCATCAAAGACAAATGCCTTGGAAAACTTCAAGTCACTTGCTTGATTAACAAGATTGGAAATAACGTCGAACAATTGGTTATCATCGATCAAATGCCGCTTTTCAGCATTTGATCGATGCAAACGTAACGCAATTGTGTCCATCGCGTGAACTTCGAGTCGTTCTGCAAGATGTGGCTGGTTTCCAATGAACAGTTTTAGTTTTCCTTTTAAAACATTTGCCAGCGTATCTGAAAATGTGGTCAGCAAGATACGTGCATCAGGATTTTCTTTTGCTAGAAAAACTGCGCGATGCAACGCAACAATGGTTTTCCCTGTTCCGGCCGAACCCGATACTTTAGCCGGGCCGTTATACTGTTTTGTCACTAAATTTTGCTGTGATGGATGCAAAAAAGTCATCCATTTTTCCCACGGGGCATTGAGGGCTCGCTTCAGTTCCTCAACATTATTCATAGTCCGGAAACGACGTTGTGCGTCAGGATGAGCAAAAGGATCAGTGTCGCTTGCAACTGTCTGTACCACACTTGGTGTTCCGCCTGTTGCTATTTCAAGCAATGCTTCTGCTGCTTCAGCAGGCAAGTGGTCTGCCAGATCCAGAAGACTGTCTTCATTTGCGATACGCACGTCCTGCAGCCATTCAGAAGGAACACCGAATTCCAGTAATTCTTCATCTGTAAACTGTTTGAATAACCGAGATGTTGTCTGAGCAGAACTGGCAACGGATTCAGAGGTATCAGTAACGTATTTGGGAACAGTAATCTCCCTGACCAGTTCCCGTACTTCCACCAGCTGTGCAGCTCCGGTTTTTGGATGTGTCTCAAGTTTACGGCGTTCAGCCCATTGATAAGCCTTGTCATGATGATCGACATAACAGAGCAATAGGCTGGCTTCAGTTTTGTGTACGATGATACGAATATCACGGTTAACCCGAACCGACCAGAAATCCTTGTCCCTTGCGCGATCGAGCTTGTGGAAACGAAATCCAGGGTTTGCAGGATTCAGTTGCAAATCAAATGCAGTGGTTTTGGTGCTCTTCTGCTCGTCTCCACTCAGTTTGGCGAGGCTATCAGTAAACGTATCTGAAATTCGAAATTGCATCATCTTGTTTCCCATAATAAACGAACCGGAACGGCATACAAACCTTCACCAAAACGCACACAAGACTCTCCATCGTAAAGCACAACACCCGTTGTAAATTGTTTGCCAACCGCTGTTTTCAATTGGCGTAACCCTCTAAAATCACTGGATCGAACAGTTGCAGATGCCTTGACTTCAATACCAGCCACTTGATCAACACCCCGCTCAATCACAAGATCAACTTCAGCACCGTCCTTATTCCGAAAATGATGGAAACGAAAATCATCAACATGACCACTGGCCTGACGTTGTATTTCCTGAAACACGAAGGTTTCGAGTAAATGTCCCAGAGCAGATCGATCTTTTTTCAGTGCCTCAGATGTCAAACCAGTGATTGCAGCTACAAGACCTGTATCACCCAAATGTAATTTAGGTGTTTTAATTAAGCGCTTGATTCGATTACTATGCCAGGGAGGAAGAACTTCCAGCAAAAATATCTGCTCCAGCAGGGTAAAATAATCCCGAATCGTCGGTCGGCTAACCTGAAAAGGAGCAGCAAGATCAGAAATATTCAATAATTGCGCAGTTTGCCCGGCAGCGAGTGAAAGCAGGCGAGGCAGTGCATCCAGACGACGGATCCGGGACAGTTCACGCACATCACGTTGAACCAGAGTTTCAATATAGTCACGATACCAGTGGGTTCTGCGTCTGGCTGTACTGCGAACTAATGCCGCTGGATAACCTCCTGCAAGAATGCGTTCAATCAGATTATCCTGTAATCTGGGATCGTTGCTGGTTGAAAAAGAACCTTCGAACAATGCATCGATAAATCGCGACGAATGACGTGCCAATTCGCATTGTGCCAACGGATGCAAACGCAATATTTCCAT
>DRLZ01000125.1 GCA_011322755.1 Crenotrichaceae bacterium | reverse complement strand
CACCTCTTCCGCACAGCAACAATGGGGCAGTCGTTTAACGAAAGCAATCATCGATCATGATACGATCTATACAAAACTTGCTTCAGGAAACTATGACTTGTTATTAATCGCCATCCCTTCATCAACACGATTTGATTTACTCAAAACCATCGATATCAGTATTGATGGATTGCAATCACATGCAACCTCTGCAGATTTTGTATCGAAGAGTCCATTCAACGCTCAAATTGCTGGTCAGAGCTATTTTTTTATCAGCCAATCTGACAGATTAATGAAAGGTGCGCGTGTCACTGCCTGGGTTCCAAGTCATGATCAGTCTATTAAAGGCGTTTGGATTCCCGAATCAGCAATCATCTGGTACAACACCAAACCTTGGGTTTATCTACAGCTTGATGCTCAGCACTATTTACGCCGCCCTATTCAACAACATCACCAAATGAACCACCACTGGTTCGTCCCTGATCAATTTTCAACAGGTGATCGTATTGTTGTCTCTGGTGGCGCGATGCTGTTATCTGAAGAGTTGCGTAGCCAGATTCCAGAAGAGGATGACGATTAAGTGTTACGCTCTGTTATCGGGTTTTCAACCCGCAACCCTGGCGTGGTACTTGGAATTGCATGTCTGGCGTTGATTTACGGGTTATATACACTCAGTCGAGTTGGCCTGGATATCTTTCCAGAATTTGCGCCCAGACAGGTCATCATCCAGACAGAAGCAGCAGGTTATTCACCAGTTCAAGTCGAGTTACTGGTAAGCCGCCCGATTGAACAAGCGCTGTCGGGTTTAAATACCTTGCGCAACATCACATCTGAATCAATCCAGGGTCTTTCTGTTGTGATTGCTACATTCAACGAGCGCTCAGACCTTTATCGAAATCGTCTACTGGTATCTGAACGGCTTGCTACGCTGACCCATACATTGCCAGCGACTGTGAGTATCCCCACGCTGGTTCCTTTATCCTCATCATCAGCAACCATTCTGACCTTAGGCATACAATCTGACCAACACTCTCTATTGAAATTGCGTGATATTGTTGACACGGTGATCGCGCCTCAATTACTGGCGACACAAGGTGTTGCCGATGTGAATATTTTTGGTGGAGAAAGACGTCAAATACAAATTCAGATCAAGCCCAGCGCAATGGTCAGGTTTGACATTTCCCTGCAGGAAATCTTAAATGCTGCAAGCCGGGCAACCAGCAGCTCTGGCCTGGGATTTATTGAAAATACGAACCAGCGTTTTAGTTTGAGCTTATCCAAAAGCAACCAGACAATCGAATCATTAACACACACCATCATCAAACCCGGTTTGATCAGTAACCTGACTCTGAATGATGTCGCAACCATTACGGAAGCACCAAGGCCGGCGATCGGCGCTGCCGCAATTAACGGCAAAACAGGTATCGTCATCATGGTGATCGGTCAATATGGAGCGAATACTTTATCTGTTTCACAACGCTTGGAAACTGTGTTACAAACAATCAAGCCTATACTGCAAAAACAAGACATCACCCTGCATCCACATTTGTTTCGCCCAGCTGATTATATCCAGACATCTGTTGATAACCTGACAGGACATCTATTAATCGGTGTGGCGTTCGTTATTCTGATCCTGTTTTTGTTTCTGTTTAATCTGCGTATCGCACTGATTGCGACACTCGCCATTCCATTATCGCTGACAGCTGCTGCACTGATACTGGTCCTTTCTGGGGTTAATCTTAATATCATGATTCTAGGCGGGCTCGCTATTGCGCTGGGAGAAGTTGTTGATGACGCTATTATTGATGCAGAAAATATTTTTCGACGTCTGAATCAGTCAGCACACAAAGCCCAGCAGATCAGTACTGGGACATCCTCTCAGTCAGTCATCATTAACGCCTCCATGGAAGTACGCAGCTCCGTTGTGTACGCAACATTTATCGTTGCGCTGGTATTTGTACCATTGCTCACACTCAGCGGTATTGCCGGACGTCTGTATGCACCTCTTGGTCAGGCCTATATTCTGGCAATATTGATGTCTTTGCTTGTCGCACTGACAGTCACACCTGCTTTATGTGCCTTACTGTTAAAAACAAGCAACAACAGCGAAAGCCCACCATTAATTCACTGGATCAAGCCCAAATACAAGCGCTTGCTCGAACATTTCATGGCTCGACCAAAACTGGTTTTGATCATCATTATTATGACGATCCTGTCCAGTCTCAGTGCAGCAACTCAATTGAAACATGAATTTATACCTCAACTACGCGAAGGGCATTTCATGTTACATACCACAAGTCACCCCGGCACTTCGCTTCATGAATCATTGCGCATGGGGCACCACATCAGCACGCAGCTGCTATCAATTGATGGCATTGAATCTGTTTCCCAATGGGCTGGTCGCGCTGAACGCGGTGCAGATACATATGGCAGCCACTACAGCGAATATGAAATCAGGCTTCGACCACTGTCAGGAATCCAACAACAACAAATCCATGATGCCATCCGCTCAATCGTAGAAAATTACCCGGGCATTCGTTATGAATTGAATACATTTCTGATTGAACGCATTAATGAAACCATTTCAGGTTATACATCACCACTGGTTTTTAATCTTTATGGAAGCGATTTAACCCAGCTGGATATCAAAGCCAGGCAATTGGCTCTATTACTGTCTGCAATGGAAGAAATACAAGATGTACGTGTTCAATCAACATCTGGTACACCGCAATTACAGATTGAACTGAATACAGACCAACTACTCCACTGGGGAATACAGCCAGCACACGTTATCGAAATGATCCAAACATCCTACCGCGGTACAATCGTCGGGCAAATACAGCGCCGCTCCAGACCTTTGAAAATTGTTGTTACCCTGCCAGAACAATTACGCAAGCAGCCAGATCAGCTAAAACAGTTAGTCATACGTACCCCATCAGGAGTATGGATCCAACTTGCTGACGTCGCAACAATCCGTCAAACCGAAGCTCGTTACAACATCCTGCACCGTAACGCTAAACGTTTACAAACGGTAACCGCTCACGCCAATCCGGGCGATATCAACACATTCAACCAGGATTTGTCTCAACAGCTGACGCAACAACTGAATCTGCCTGCTGACATGCACCTTGAACTCACAGGTGCAGCTGTAGAACAACGCGAAAGCAAACGCCAGCTGCTCATTCATTCATTACTGGCGGGCTGCGGCATATTACTCTTGATTTACCTGGCGCTTGGAAATTTACGCTATGTGGTCATTACCCTTGCCAATCTTCCATTTGCACTGGTTGGCGGTCTCATTGCAGCACTGATAACAAACATACCAGTATCAATCGGTTCAATGGTCGGGTTTGTGACTTTGTTCGGCATTACAGTCAGAAACAGTATTATGCTCATCTCTCATTATCGCTATTTGATTGAGATAGAACACCTGCCCGGTACCATTTCAACAATGATACAAGCTGCACAGGAACGATTACCATCAATCCTGATGACTGCGCTTGTAACAGCGCTTGCCATGCTGCCAATTGCGATTAACAGCGACAATCCAGGGCGTGAGATCATGGGGCCAATGGCGGTGATTATCATTGGTGGTTTATTTTCATCCACACTATTAAATTTGTTATTGCTACCAGGTATTTTGTATCATTTCGATACAGACCACGAAAATAATGGCACTCACTCAAGACTAACGTAAAAAAATTCAGGATTGAAGCAAAACCAAGCTAATCTCTGCGAGCATACATACCAACAAGGTGATCGATCATGACAACTCAACAATTTCATTTACACCATGTCAGCATCATGGTTTCCAATACCGATACCGCCCTGCAATTTTACAGTGGAACGCTTGGATTAAAACAAATCGAACGCCCTGATCTGCCTTTTCCTGGCGCCTGGTTAGAGGTTGGCAAACACCAGCAAATACATTTGCTCGAACTTCCTAATCCAGATGTCGATAGTGAACGTCCGGAACATGGAGGAAGAGATCGTCACTTTGCAATGATTATTCCTGATTTAGACGTCTTCAAATCCACCTTAGAAGCCGCATCAATTCCTTACAGCATCAGTAAATCTGGACGACGTGCTCTGTTTTGCCGTGACCCGGACAATAATGCTGTTGAATTGATCGAAAAAGGCGTGTTGCCTGGAACCGATACTATTTTTGACTAGCCTGGTAATTGACTTGTCGACAAATGACAGCGACAAGCTGAAATCTTGTTCTGATCGTTATTAGAAAAGGACGCCAGAGAAAAAAAGAGGGGAGGCATCTCTGGCGTCTCAAGTTCAGCAGAAAGCTGAGCAGTGTGCCCATAGGGGAAAGCACACTTGTAAATTAAGACTGATCAGAGAGAAATAAGTTCACAGAATTATCAATTAATCTGTCTCCCGCTAATGTGCGTCATCCCAGTTATCGCCAACGCCAATATCCACCACAAGCGGTACATCAAGCTGTGCCGCTTGTGTCATTTGCTGACGAATCAGTGGCAGACTGGCTTCGATTTGTGTCTGTGGAATCTCGAAAACAAGTTCATCATGCACTTGCATAATCATCTTGACTGAATACTCGTTTTTTTGAGCCCAATGATCAAGTGTAATCATTGCGCGTTTGATGATATCAGCTGCTGTTCCCTGCATGGGTGCGTTAATTGCGGTACGCTCTGCATATTGTCTGCGCTGAGCATTACGCGACTGGATTTCCGGAAGATATAAACGACGACCAAACAGTGTTTCGACATAACCTTGTTCGCTGGCTATCTGGCGTGTTTCATTCATGTAGCGTTTGACTCCTGGATAACGCTCAAAATACTGATTGATGTAATCCTGGGCTTGCTTTCGATCAATTCCCAACTGTTTCGCCAGACCAAAAGCAGACATGCCATAAATCAACCCGAAATTGATGGCTTTGGCAGAACGCCGCTGGTCGTTAGAAACTGCTTCCAAATCAACCCCAAATACTTCGGCAGCCGTGGCGCGATGAATATCTTCACCTTCAGAAAATGCTGTCAATAATCGCTCATCTTGTGATAGATGAGCCATAATGCGCAATTCGATCTGTGAATAATCCGCTGCAATCAATTGATTTCCAGGTGCGGCAATAAACGCCTGGCGTACTTGCCGTCCCTGTTCGGTTCGTATGGGGATGTTTTGCAAGTTTGGATCAGATGATGACAATCGTCCGGTTGCCGCAACTGCCTGATGGTACGATGTGTGCACTCGCCCGGTCTGTGGATTGATTTGCTCAGGCAAACTGTCAGTATACGTTGACTTTAATTTACTCAGACTTCGGTGTTCCAGAATAATTTTTGGCAAATCATAGTCTTCAGCAAGCTCCTGAAGCACTGACTCTGCAGTTGAGGGTTGCCCTTTCGGAGTTTTCTTGCGAACGGGGATGTTCAATTTGTCGTACAGAATTTCCTGGATTTGTTTGGGTGATCCCAGATTAAACTCCTGACCTGCACAATCATAAGCCTGCTTTTCCAGTTCAGTCATTTGTAGCTGAAGTTGTGTGCTTTGCTCTTGCAGGCACTGACGATCGACCAAAACTCCGTTTTCCTCCATTGTAACCAACACCGGCAGCAAAGCAATTTCTATCTGCTGATACACTGTCGCCAATCCAGATACTTGCTGTAACTGTGGCCATAAATGCTGGTGTAGCTGTAATGTGATATCTGCATCTTCAGCAGCATAGGGCCCTGCCTGCTCAATTGCGACCTGTGAAAATGGAATTTGTTTTGCTCCTTTGCCTGCAACATCTTCATAATGAATGGTCTCTCGACCAAGATAGGTTTTTGCCAGCGCATCCATGTTGTGCCGTGTCGCAACACTGTTTAAAACATACGATTCAAGCATGGTGTCATGGGCGATACCGCTTAAATGTATACCGTGGTTTTTCAATACATGCGCATCATATTTAAGGTTCTGACCCAACTTGGCTTTATCCGGATTTTCAAGCAAAGGACGCATTTGTTCCAGCACCTTGTCTCGATCCAGTTGTTCTGGTACACCCAGATAATCATGACCAAGCGGAACGTAGGCTGCCTGATAAGGGCTGACTGCAAATGAAATCCCTACAATTTCTGCCTGCATATAATTGAGGCTGGTTGTTTCGGAATCAAATGCAAAATAATCCGCTTGTTCCAGTCTTTGCAGCCAGACATCTAAGCTCTGTTGATCAAGAATCATCTGATAATCAACCGCTTGTTCCGCTTGAACTTGTAGATTAGCTGTGTTGTTACCAGCATTTGCAAGATCAGGTTCAGCATCAGGTTTGGGATTATCCAGTTGTTTTAGCCAGGCAGTAAAATCAAGCTGTATCAGTAATTCACGCATTAATAACAGATCTTGATCAGAACGCTTCAACGCATCGAGAGTATGCTCAATCGGCACATCACAGATTATTTTTGCCAAGCGCTGGCTTAATCGTAAATCATCGATGTGAGTGCGTAATTTTTCACCCACCTTGCCTTTAATTTCATCAACATGTGCAATCAGGTTATCAACTGTTTGATAGTGTTGTAACCATTTTGCAGCTGTTTTTGGCCCAACGCCTGGAACACCGGGTATATTGTCCGAACTGTCACCCATCAGTGCCAGATAATCAATAATCTGGTCTGGACGAACACCAAACTTTTTCTCAACCCCTGCCCTGTCAAGCTGAGTCTTTGACATGGTATTTTCCAGTGTAATGCGGTCATTGACGAGCTGAGCCATGTCCTTATCACCTGTAGAGATCACCACATCGTAGCCTTTGCCACAGGCTTGTATTGCAAGCGTTCCAATAACATCATCCGCTTCAACGCCCGGTTCACATAGCAAAGGTAACCCCATTGCCTGAATGAGCTGGTGCAAGGGTTTGATTTGAGAAACCAGGTCATCAGGAGCAGGCGCCCGATGTGCCTTATACTGCTCATAAATCTCATCGCGAAAAGTTTTGCCGGGCGCATCAAAAACAACCACGACGTGCGGAGTATCATAGCGCTGAAGCATACTTTTCAGCATATTTCCAACCCCCAGAATAGCCCCGGTCGGCTCACCTTTTGAATTGGTTAATGGCGGCAAGGCATAATAGGCACGAAATAAAAAAGACGACCCGTCAACCAGTACAAGCAAACGATTAGCTGAATGAATCATAAAATGGTCGACAACGCTGGTTGGTAAAACATAATCACTATATTACTCTTGCTTGATCAATATTGATGATAAACGTCCTGATGAAAAAGCAGCTGGTTGGAAAACACTTTTTTTCTATCGTCTCAGCTGGAGTTTTTGTTTGTGAAGCTCTTCCAGACTCATGTATCCAAGTTTGCACAGCCAGGAACCAGTTTTTTCCAGACACTCTAATTGCTGCTCATTCGTCAAATGATCAGCCCAGTCAGAAGACTGCGCGCCTTGCGCACCCAAATCTCTTGTTGGCCCACTTAATAATGTTCT
>DRLZ01000124.1 GCA_011322755.1 Crenotrichaceae bacterium | reverse complement strand
ATCTGCTGTCTGATATTCATCAATAACAGCGCGTTTTTCTTCTACACTAAGGGACATCTGTGATTACTCCACTTTAAATTATATAAACTTTCAGATTTTAACCATTCGTTCAACGAAGAACAAGAGAATCCATCGTCAAATAAAAAAATAACTCGCCGGTCTCCACCAGATACTTCAGACCCTTGGTGACAGAAGCTGCCTGGCTAAAAAAAACATCCACCGCAAAGCTATTGAAATCGGTGTATTTTTTCCCACTGTGTCTCATTAGATAGCGCAACGATTCACCTTCAAGCATTAAAATAATTCTCTCGATTCATGGGTTTTTCGCTTGGACACTTTTTCACCAGACGGCATCTTATTATCGCTCTATCCGGTGAATAAACGACGCGGCGCCAGTTTACCATCGGCAGCGATCTCACCAATACCAATAAACTGGTTATCTTTACTGTAGATTCGTAGCCAGCCAGAAGCGGGTAGTTTCGGCATCCACACCGCCTGCCCTCGATTAATATAGAAAGCAAGCTCTTGTGTCAATTGCACCGAAGGCCAATCAGACAGCATCTCATCTGCATCCAGTACACACTGCATACGCGACAGACGGCTATCTATTGCCTGCAGTTGCTCCAAAGTCCATGCAGATTCCAGATTCAAGCCTCCAACCTCAGTCCGACGCAGACTGGCCACGTGCCCGCCACAGCCCAGTTGATTGCCGATATCCTCTGCCAGGGTTCTAATGTATGTCCCTTTTGAACAGGATACATCCAGTCTTAGGTGATGATCATCATAACCAAGCAATGTGATCTGGTAGATCTTTATCAATCGCGCTTTTCGCTCGACATTGATACCTTGTCTTGCCAGTTCATATAGACGCTTGCCTTTGTATTTTAGCGCCGAATACATCGGCGGCACTTGTTCAATCTCTCCAACAAACGATGCCAGGGTTTGATTCAGTAACGTTGTTGGTAACTCGGGAACAGGTTGTTCATTTACAACTGCACCTTCAGCGTCACCTGTTTCCGTCGTCACCCCAAGTCGTATTTCGACAATATAACGCTTATCATGATTCAGCAGAAAAGAAGATAGCCGGGTCGCACGCCCAATACAGATAGGCAACAATCCGCTTGCTAATGGATCAAGACTACCCGTGTGGCCTGCCTTGCGTACCCCTAGCAGTCGCTTGGCTTTCTGCAATGCCATATTGGATGACATATCAGGCGTTTTATCCAGCAAAAACAGTCCTTGTTTCTGACGCAGCTCAAGCGCAGAACTCAGTTGTTGTATTTCCCTCTCCGCACCAACCAGACATTCACTGGCTGTGTGCAACTGATTATGACTCATCAATGTCAAGATCTTTTAGCAACCGATCCATCCGCATCCCATTGTCGATTGAATCATCATATTTAAAACGTAGCTCTGGTATCATACGCAAATGCAGTTTAAGCCCTAATTCTTTTCTGAAAAAACCTGCTGCATTTTGCAAGGTTTCCATTTGTTCTGACAATTTGTCACCGTCTGCACCCAACACTGTGACATAAACTGTTGCGACAGCAAGATCACGTGTCACATCAATTGCACTTATCGTTACAATTCCTAGCTTAAAGTAGTCCCGATAGTTTTGTAGTAACGCGGCCAGCTCTCGTTGCAATAATGAGGCAACGCGTTCACTTCTGGAAAATTCTCTGGGCATCCTAAGCAGTGAAGACTATATTTGGATAACTGAAAGCATTAAACATCAAATTTCTCGAGCAACTTCAATACGCTCATAGACTTCAATCTGATCATTTGGCTTCACATCGTTGTAATTTTTAACCCCAATACCACATTCAGTTCCAGCGATCACTTCTGCCGTATCCTCCTTGAAACGCCGTAAGGATTCAAGATGTCCTTCGTATATCACAACATTATCCCGCAGTACCCGAATCGGTAAATTTCTAGTGATTTTTCCTTCAGTTACCATACAACCCGCAATTGCACCAAACTTGGGTGAGCGAAAAACATCTCTAACTTCTGCAATACCGACAATCTGCTCTTTAATTTCAGGACCTAATAACCCATTAATACTACGTTTAACCTCATCAATCGCATCATAAATAACACTGTAGTAATGCAAATCAATCTGCTGGGCTTCAATCAACCGTCGAGCGGTTGCATCAGCGCGTACATTAAATCCGATCAAAACTGCATTGGATGCCAAAGCAAGATTCGCATCTGATTCAGTGATACCACCAATGCCTGCATAAACAACATTGACCTTAACTTGTTCTGTTGAGAGCTTGACTAACGACTCACGTAATGCTTCCAGACTGCCACGAACATCTGTTTTCAATACCAGATTCAAATCCAGTACATCACCGGCTTCCATCTGGGTAAACATATTATCCAGCTTGGCTTTTTGTTGCTCCGCTATTTTTCTGGAGCGCTGGGCATCGGCACGATGCTCTGCCAGCTCACGCGCTTGGCGCTCATTTGGCATGACCTGAAAATCGACACCTGTTTCAGGCGCTCCGGATAAACCCAGAATTTCTACTGGCGTTGACGGACCTGCTGATTTTTGTGACTTGGAATACTCATCAAACATTGCTCTGACACGGCCGTATTCTGTTCCTGCCAAAATGATATCACCTTGACCAAGCATGCCTTTTTGTACCAGAACAGTGGCAACAGGGCCACGACCTTTATCAAGTCTCGATTCAATCACAACACCTGCAGCATGCCCGGTTGATGGAGCGGACAATTCAAGTATTTCAGTCTGTAATACCAGCGCATCCAGCAAGTCATCCACACCCTGCCCGGTGATTGCCGAAACAGGTACGAACTGAGTGTCGCCACCCCAGTCTTCTGGTATCACTTCCAGTGCAGCCAGTTCATTTTTAACCCGATCAGGATCAGCGTTTTCCTTGTCAATTTTGTTGACTGCAATCACGATAGGAACCTCGGCAGCACGCGCATGTTCTATCGCTTCTTTTGTCTGCGGCATGACACCATCATCAGCGGCGACAACAACAACAACCAGATCTGTTACCTGCGCTCCACGTGCACGCATTGCGGTAAATGCAGCATGGCCTGGAGTATCCAGGAATGTTAATGAGCCATGATCAGTATCAACCTTGTAAGCACCGATATGCTGGGTGATTCCTCCGGCTTCTCCTGCGGCTACCCTACTCTTGCGAATATAATCCAGCAGTGAGGTTTTACCATGATCGACATGACCCATAATCGTGATAATCGATGCACGCGATTGATGAGCTTCATCATCTGTTGCAAGTGCTGACAGGACTTCCTGTTCCAAACTGTCCTGGTTTTGTATTGTTGGTGTATGTCCCATTTCTTCAACCACGAGAACAGCAGTATCCTGATCAAGTGTTTGGTTGATGGTCGCCATCACACCAAGCCCCATTAAACTCTTGATCACTTCGGCAGCCTTGATTGACATTTTTTTTGCGAGTTCCTGAACCGAAATACTTTCTGGAATCTGCACTTCATAGACAATCGGTTGACTTGGCTTCTCGAATCCATGTTCAGCATCCCGAACAATGGTTTGCGTACGTACAGCGCGTGATCCCTTTTTCTTGCGTTTTCCGTCAGCACGAACATGGAGCTTCTTGCGGCTATCATCAAAACTGTCTTTTTGCTTGCTTTTGCGTGCAGGTTTTTTCGCTGCGCTACTGGGAGCTGGCTTAGGATCAGATGGTGGAGCTTGTCGTGCCTGTGAAGATTTCTCAGCTACTTGCTGTTCTTGCTGGCGTAACAACTCAGCTTGCTTTGCTTCCTCTTGTTTGAGCTTCTCCTGCTCCAGGCGCTGTTGTTCTTCTAACTGTTCCCGTTTTGCCTGCTCTTCAGCTTCGCGCTGCTTAAGCAATTGCGCTTCCTTTTCAGCTCTCGCAGTTTCTTCCGCCTCAGCTTTGAGTCGTTGTTCATCAAGTTCCTGACGTGCTTTTTCAATTTCCTGAAGTTGACTGCCTGTATCGGCCAACTCACTTTTCTTTACGTATGTATGACGTTTGCGTACTTCAACGCTGACTGATTTCGTCACACGACCAGACGCGGTGGTACGCGACTGTCTGAGTTCACCGACTGAACGCCGCTTAAGTGTCACTCGTTTCGGAGTATCTGCTGACTCTTTCTGTTTGCCATGAGTACCCCGCAAATAAGTCAGCAATTTGATTTTCTCATCGTCAGTAAGCACGTCATCAGCACCATTTGCAGATAACCCTGCTTCACCAAGCTGGGTTATCAATCGTTCCAGTGGCACTCCAACGGTATCCGCGAGTTGTCGCACAGTTACTTCACTCATCGTTCAGACTCCCGTTAGTCATTCTGCTCAGCAAACCAGGGTTCGCGCGCTTTCATTATCAATTGACCTGCCAGCTCTTTATCAAGCGCTTCGATTTCTGCCAGATCATCAATCGCACACTCGGCAAGATCTTCAGCTGTTTTTATCCCTGCTGCAGCAAGACGAAATGCCAAGTCTTTTTGCATACCTTCTAATTCCAGCAAATCCTGGGCTGGTTCAGCATCTTCTAACTTTTCTTCTGATGTAATCGCGTCAATTAACAATGCATCACGGGCACGATTGCGCAACTCTTCAACAGTATCCTGATCAAAATCTTCGATTTGTACCAGTTCGTTCATCGGCACATATGCAATTTCATCAACAGTCGTGAAGCCTTCAGCAACAAGTACAGAGGCAACATCTTCGTCGACATCCAGTTTGTCCATAAACACTGTCATTAACTGGCTGGCTTCTGCCTGCTGCTTATCAGTCGCCTGGGCCTGATCCATTACATTCAAATTCCAGCCTGTCAATTGAGCAGCCAAACGCACATTCTGCCCACCCCGCCCAATGGCAATCGACAGCGAATCTTCACCAACCGCAATATCCATCGAATGCGCATCTTCATCAACCACAATCGATTCAATTTCAGCTGGAGACAGTGCATTAATGACATATTGTGCCGGCGTTTCATCCCAAAGAATAATATCTACACGTTCACCACCCAGCTCACCAGAAACCGCTTGTACACGGGAACCACGCATCCCGACACAAGCGCCAACCGGATCGAGTCTGGAATCGTGACTGCGCACCGCAAGTTTTGCTCTCACGCCAGGGTCTCTTGCTGCGCCCAGAATTTCAATCACGCCTTCACTGGCTTCGGGCACCTCAAGCTTGAATAACTCAATGAGTAATTCAGGCGCTGTGCGACTGATAAAAATTTGTGGACCTCGTGTTTCAGGGCGCACGGCTTTTAAATACCCTCTCAGGCGATCGCCCATGCGTGCTGACTCTCGTGGAATCATTTCCGAGCGAGGTACAAATGCTTCAGCATTACCACCAAGATCCAGATAAATACCTTTGCGGTCAGTTCGTTTGACAACACCAACAATCAACTCACCAACACGATCCTTGTATTGCTCATAAATCTTGAGCCGCTCAGCCTCACGTACTTTTTGAATGATGACCTGTTTTGCAGTCTGGGCAGCGATTCGTCCAAATTCCACTGATTCAACTGGCTCTTCAATGAACTCACCAATTTGAATGGTTTGATTCTGTTCTTGCGCTGCTTCAAGTGTCAGCGTTGTGTGCGGACAATATTCTGCATGGGTTTCTGATTGATTATCATCATCTTCACTCGTGACCAGATTATCATTTTCCTCGCTCTCAACAACCGCATCCGGGTCAACAACCAACCAGCGACGCACCGTATCATAATCACCAGTGGCTTTATCGATCGTTACTTTGATATCGACCGGATGCGGATAACGTTTTGCCGTTGCAGATGCCAAAGCTTGCTCGATTGCATCGAAAAGCTCATCCTTGGAAATACCTTTCTCATTGGAAACGACTTCAGCGACCAATAAAATCTCTTTGTTTGCCATTTTATGATCCTTTTTTTCGTCCAATCTTCAATTCAGCAACAAGTTGCGCTTTACGTATATTCGAAAACGGCAGCTCGACCACTTTGTCATTCAACACTTTCACCAACACATTATCTCCTTGAACACCTTCAAGAAAACCATTTATTCTGCGCTTTCCATCAAATAGTTCATAGAGTTCAAGCGTTGCTTGTTGCCCCTTAAACCGTTGATAATCTTGTATTCTAAACAATGGTCGCTCGATGCCCGGCGATGATATTTCAAGTTGATAACGCCCGCTGATCGGGTCTTCAACATCAAACACACCACTTAGCTGGTTGCTAACGAGTACACAATCTTCAATCTGCACACCCTCTGTTCCGTCGATATAAATTCTCAATAATTTTGTATGACGTTGCGAGACCATTTCTGCACCAACAAATTCATAGCCCATACCAGTCACTGTACGTTCAATAAGATCTGTTACTCGACTCGATATCATTCTCTTTTCAAAAAACCAACAGGCACAAAAAACGGGCACCAGGCCCGTCCAACCAAGAACTCCACAAAGCAAAAAACCCCATAAGGGGCATCTCGAATTGGTAGCGGGGGCAGGATTCGAACCTACGACCTTCGGGTTATGAGCCCGACGAGCTACCAGACTGCTCCACCCCGCGTCACCTAGTCAATCAATTATACGGCAGTTCACATTCCGCCACAAGTCTTAATATGTTCTGGCCAAGACATAATCTCTCTCTTGGAACAAGCTTCTTAGGTTGCGCCCGAATACAAAACACCTGAATAAAAAAGGATTTGCAAACAAATGTTAGCCATCATTGCTGCAAGCACATCATCAACCATGATACCAAAACCACCTTTTACGTTCTGATCCAGCCAGCGAATTGGCCAGGGTTTTACAATATCAAAAAGTCGAAATAACACAAACCCACAGGCAATACTCTGAAGTGTCGCAGGTATAGCAATCATGGTAATCCACAGACCGACAATTTCATCCCAGACAATTCCGGAATGGTCGTGAACACCTAATCGTTCTGATGCAACATCACAGATCCAAATTCCCACGAGGGTAGCGAGTAACACGATCACGACATACAGCGGTGCCCCCAATTGTATTAACAACAAATAGAGAGGAATCGCCAGCAGCGTACCCGCTGTTCCCGGAGCAAATTTTGACAGTCCTGAACCAAACCCGAAGGCGATCAGTAAATATGGATCACGAAAAATGTTGGTAGCTGTTGCCTGTAATTTCAATGCGCTGTCCGTTTTTTAAAAATGACAATTGTCCTGAATTATCGATCCGACCAATACATGTGCAAGGATAAGACCAGTTTCTGCTTGATATTTCAAGCTGTTTTACATTTTTTTCCGGCACAGTAAAACAGAGTTCATAGTCTTCACCTGCAGTCAGTGCAAAATCTGGCTGACTATTGCGCTGTTGATAAGACTGTACAGCTTCAGACAATGGCAACTCATCTGCATTAACAACAGCGCCAACCTTGCTGGCTTGCAGGACATGTGACAAATCTGCCGCCAACCCATCGGAGATATCAACACAAGCAGACGCCAGATTACGCAAAACCAGCCCTGCCTCTACTCGTGGTTCTGGCTTGTGCAGTCGATTCAGCATGAGCGGATCACAACACTGAACATCACCTCGACATGACTTCAATGCCAGACCTGCATCACCAATCACCCCGGTCACATAAATCAAGTCACCGATTCCGGCGCCAGAACGCAACAAAGCCTGGCCATCTGGAACCACTCCATGTGCTTGGATTGTAATTGAAAGCGGACCACGTGTAATATCACCACCAATTAAATCCAGATGATACTGGTCTGCAAGTTCAAAAAAACCATCACTGAATCCTTGCAACCACAGCGCATTCACCTCTGGCAATGTGAGTGCCAGCGTAGCATAGCGTGGCTCAGCGCCCATCGCGGAAAGATCACTTAAACTGACTGCCAGTGACTTATATCCCAAAGCCTGCGCATCGACATCAGTAAAAAAATGGACATTTTCAACCAGTGTATCGATTGTCACCGCCATTTGCATACCCGGCTCAACTGTCAACAAAGCGCAGTCATCACCAACACCCAGCTCGCACCCCGGTTGCTTTGTTGATCGGGTGAAATATTGCTTAATTATCTCAAATTCAGAAAGTGCCATTAATCAATGCGCTACCAGGACGCACGCTTAACCAATCAAGTGATTTTGATGAAGCGTAAAATCAATTTGCAGAATGTTTTGTTGCTTGGTGAGATTTCACCTCTATCGTCCTGATTTGTTGCGAAGCTTTATCCAGAACGCCGTTAATATAGGCATGACTCCGTGGAGCCCCAAATTCCTTTGCAAGATTAATCCATTCGTTGAGCGTAACCCGATAGGGTATATCTGGGCGTTTGATTAGCTCATAAAAGCCGAGACGCAGGATTGCCAGCTCTACAGGATCTATCTGACCAACAGCGCGGTCAACAAAATCTGCCATTGTCTTATCAATTTCAGGCTGATGTGAGACCACACCAAACAACAAGTCACTGAAGT
>DRLZ01000123.1 GCA_011322755.1 Crenotrichaceae bacterium | reverse complement strand
GACTACTTACCGATTGACCTGAATAAACCAGTCGATGTTGGTATCGTTCACCTGGAGCCGGTGGTCTTGTCAGCGACTGATCCCGCGAGTGTACGCATGCTGTTTGGCGGGGATGTGGCATTTGGTCGACGTTATCTTGATCCAACTGAATCAACCCCAAGCAATCAGATCCCGGCTGATTCGCCTGATGCGCTGATTCAAGCAAGCAATCCCGAACCAGGTTCCCGGGCGATTCTAAAAGAATTGCGTCTCTGGTACCAAGAGGCTGATTTCGGTGTGTTCAACTTCGAAACGCCAGTCACTGATAATCCACTCACTCCGCATGAACAAAAGCCTTTCCGCTTTTTCACCTTGCCCGGGTCTGTTGCCGCGCTTGAATGGCTTGGTATCGACTATGTGTCGATGGGTAACAACCATATCTATGATTATCTGGATCAGGGGCTGGTTGATACACTCGCGAATATGGATAATACCTCGATTGGTTATAGCGGTGCAGGGCTGAATTCAACAGATGCTTTTGCCGCGTATCGAACGACATTAGTCGGATCTGCTTACGCTTTTCTGTCCATGACCTCAGTGAATGGGAATCAATATCCGGTAAACTTTGTTGCCGATGAGACCAAAGGCGGTGCCGCTGATCTGGGTGATGATGACAGAGTCATTCAAGCAATCCAGAGAGAACACGATGCTGGTTATATTCCTATTGTCCAGTATCACACTGGAAAAGAGTATATCTTTGAGCCGACTGAATTTGTATTAAACAGGATGCAGCTGGCAGCTGACAACAATGTACCGTTACTGATTACACATCATCCACACGTGGCTCAAGGTGTTGGTTTGATTGACAATATGGTTGCTGTGCTCGGTCTTGGTAATCTAGCTTTTGATCAGGATCGGGAGGAGACCATGCTGGGATTGCTGGCACGGGTTGATATGAATGGCAGGCATGTAGAGCAGCTGCGTATGTTGCCAGTGTACCTGGAAAAGTTTGCTCCACAACTGATTAGTGGTCGTCTGGCAAGCAACTTTTTGCGGCGTATCGGAGAATTTTCACACGCCTATGGCGCCTTGGTGTACCCGTACAATAGTCAGGGCTGGGTGGATTTTGGTGATGGTAGCAGTGTGCGATTGGATCACACGGTAGATATTGAGATCACAATACCTGAATCAGGACGTACGATTGTCGATTTAAGAACCTGGGCTGAACTGGACGAATCATTGCTGGAAGTCAACACAACCAGTTCACTGGAAATTCAAATGGGCCGTGACTTGTTCGGGTATGGTGATTTTGAGGACTGGGATACAGATGAGCACCAACTCGAAGTCGCGCGCTGGGATATCACCGGCGAATCGCGTAATCTCTGTAACCCTGCCTACAGAGGAGTAGCGGCCTTGTGCAGTTTGCGCGATTCAAGAAACCGTAGTGATTCAGTCACTGCCAACCGAAATCGTATTCGGGTCATGGGCGACGCACTTGATCAGCCAAATAAAAAGCTGTCTTTGTTCGGTTATTTCAGAGGCGAAAATGCAGGCCCGATAACGATACAAACCCGGTATTATGCAAGCGCGGGTGAACTGGTATTCGGGGAAGAGGATGCAATGGTTCACCCCGGCGGCACTTTTGACTGGCAAGCTTTTAGCGCTGATTTGCACATGCCGATTGATGTTCCTGTCGAGGAAGGTCAAGTGCCAGGTGAACAAAATGCACGTGCAGTACGCCTATTTATCAGGCATTCCCCACCAGTTTACGGTTATGCGCTGGCGTCCTTCGATGAAATTGCAGTGATTAACTGGGAAAATACCATAACACCCGGTATAGAAATGCTTGTTCCGCATGCAAAAGATTTTTTGCGAATAAAAGGTTCACCTGGAATATATCAATTAACCTTAACTTACGCTCGCCACGTTCCTGCTGTAACCCTCTAACAAGCGCGAGAATATCGGGCTCACTCATTGTTCTCACTCAAAACAATGCAAGGGATACTGTTAACTTGTTGCCATCTGGAGACGGTAGTTATCTTCATGATATCATGAGGTTAATGTTTTTCTTGTTACCTGGCGTCTGTCACAGGTGACACTTGTCAAGTGTGTTGCCAAAACATACTGCCAGCACATTACTCTGGCGCATTTTTTGCTTATGCTTCTTTGAAGAAAGATGAAAAACAATGAAAGGAGAACAGTGATGCGATTTTCTATCTTGCCAGGTATGGTTGCTTTATTCGCATGTTTACAGATTCAAGTTCAGGCGCAAGTTCAATACAAAGGTGTCAATCTTGCTGGTGCTGATTTTGGCACGGGAAATTTGCCTGGTGTTTACAATTCTGATTATACCTATCCGACCAAAGCTGAGATAGATTATTTCGTAAGCAAGGGAATGAATGTGTTTCGCTTACCCTTTATGTGGGAACGCTTGCAAAATGACCAGAACGGGTCTTTTAACTCAGCGGAACTTTCCAGAATCAAAGAGTTTGTGCGTTACGCAACATCAAAACAGGCCAGGGTGATTCTGGATCCACATAACGGCGCTCGTTATTATGGTGAAGTGATCGGGATTGACGGCGACCTTGGCGCATTACCTGTTGGTGCTTTCAAGGATTTCTGGACAAAATTATCGCGTGAATTCAAGGATAACGACCAAGTCATTTTTGGTTTGATGAATGAGCCGAATGAAATGCCCACAGAATTGTGGCGAGATGATGCGAATGCAGCGATTCGTGCAATTCGCGCAACAGGCGCAAAAAATCTTATCCTGGTTCCCGGAAATGCCTGGACTGGTGCGCATTCATGGAATGATGACTGGTACGGCACACCGAACGGCATTGTAATGCAGACAATAGTCGATCCGGAGGACAATTATGTCTTTGAAGTCCATCAGTATCTTGATGGTGATTCTTCCGGCACCTCAGCAGATTGCGTCAGTTCAACAATAGGATCGGAACGACTTCAGGATTTCACAAACTGGCTTCGCCAACATCATCAGCGTGGCTTTCTTGGCGAATTTGCGGGGGGTCGTAACCCGGATTGCTTGAGCGGCATTGACGATATGCTTGGTTTTATGGATCGCAATAACGATGTCTGGTTAGGGTGGACTTACTGGGCAGCCGGTCCGTGGTGGGGTGAGGATATTTATACACTGGAACCTGGGACAGATGGTAGTGATCGACCTCAAATGGCTGTTTTGCTTGAGCATCTCTCAACATCTCCAACGAAGCCAACGAAGCCAACGAAGCCAACGAAGCCAACGAAGCCAACGAAGCCAACGAAGCCATCAGATCCAGTTTCCAATACTTTGGTTCCTGTGGATGACACTACGAACACAGCTGACATTGGAGATGGACGTTTGGCGATTTCAAAATGGGAACATGCGTTCCTGCGTTTTAATGTAAGCAATCTCGATCATTCTGTTCGTAGCGTAAGATTACGCCTTTATCATCAAGGGCAGCTTACACCGCTTACCGTGTATGTGAACGAGGCAGAGCATGATGACTGGACAGAAACAACAACGGTACCGCCACTTGTCTATCTTCAGGATAGTCCTGAACTTGTGTTGGATCGTTTTGTTGTTACCAAGGCAGGTTTTATTGAATTTGATATAACAGACTTTGTTGTCAACGAGGTCAATGATGATGGCTTTGTGAGCGTGGAAGTAAGCAGCAACCACGATAACTGGAGTTATATCAGCTCAAAAGAAGGCAGTCATGCACCTGTTTTACTGGTGCAAACAGATCAGCAAGAGCAGGATGCTGTAATCTACGAGGATGCAGAAGATGGCAACACCAATGGGTGGAATGCGTTTGGAAGAAATCCAGCCCGGGCGTCTATCAGCAATGTATTTGATGCAGACAAACAAAGCCAGGTCATTGCTATAAAGAGTCGGGATTCTCATTCCGGCTTCAGACTTGGGCGACACACAGGGAAGAAAGCGTGGAATAACACAACTCAACATGTTATTTCCTGGGATATGAGATTCAATAAAAACTATGTGGTTTTTATTACTGTTCAAACCACTCTGGGACAACGCTATCTTTATTACACACAAGCATCTGTTAACAAGGGGATTCGCGGGAAAAAAGGCAATTTTATCCATCATGGTTTAGGTCGAATCAGTCGAAATGGAAGCTGGCAAACGATCACTCGCAATTTACTTGAAGACTTGCAGGAATTTGAACCAGATAATCAAATACTCTCCGTTAACGGATTCCTGATCAGAGGCAATGGTCGTATCGATAATATTACATTATCCGGAAACCAAAAAACCGCCGGGAATTGGTATCATCCCACACAGCTGACCAGCTGGCAGTTGCAATTACAGGGAGCGGTGAATACAAACCATGATGCTGATTTATATGATGTTGATTTGTTTGATACATCAACAGCATTAATTCAACAACTGCATGCATCCGCTAAAAAAGTTGTTTGTTATTTCTCTGCCGGTTCATATGAGAAATGGCGCACAGATGCAGATCAATTTGAGGCGGCTGATCTCGGAAAACCACTGGATGGATGGCCTGGAGAGCGCTGGCTGGATGTTCGCTCAGATAATGTTCGTGAAATCATGAGAAATCGGCTTGATCTTGCGGTACAGAAAGGTTGTGATGGCGTTGATCCTGACAATATGGATGGATATACAAATAACCCAGGCTTCTCATTTACCGCAAAAGATCAACTCGCTTACAACAAACTGATCGCCAGCGAAGCACATTCCAGAAACCTGGCTGTTGGTTTAAAAAACGACCTGGATCAGGTTAAGGAGCTGGCCAGTGTGTATGATTTTGCAGTGAATGAGCAATGTTTTCAATATAACGAATGTGATCTTCTAACACCGTTTATTGCGCTTGGAAAAGCGGTGTTGAATGTGGAGTACAAACAGCGGTATGTGGACGATTCAGCTGCAAGAAATAAATTGTGTTCTAATGCTGGAAACAGGCAGTTTAGTACATTAATTCTGCCGTTACAGCTGAATGATGCGTATCGACTGAGTTGCTTGTGATAATCAACATCGTTCTTTGACCGATTGCCAAATGCGGAATTATGTTTGACATCCGGTGAAGAACAGCAAAAGAAGTCCAATCATAACAAAAAAACAGAGCAAATAGCGTGGATGTACATCCTCTGTAACAGATGAAATGATCGCACCACGTTGCAAGGTTATGATCAGAGTGTGGATATTTTCACACCAGCCTGATCCTTTCAATTGACAGGAAAAACCAGGAGAATTCTATGATTCGTCAGCATATACAAGCCAAACATTTGTTTCATACATGCAGCGCTCAACTGTTGCCTCCAGTAAAAACAGGAATACTCTGTCTACTGCTCGTAGCAATCGCTTTGCCTGCCTGGGCACAATGGCCCGGGACGAATCATGATACCGAGATAACAATCGTATCAGCAGTGAATGAACAAAATTCACAGTTTGCTATGCGATTAATCGATGGAATCGAAGGGACAAATGACAGCGTGAGCTGGCTAAACCCGAACACATGGAATCTGAATCATTATCCAATGTCTGTCATTTTCGATCTTGGTGGCTCATTTCGACTGACAGAAATCGGCTATTTTGTCGGCAACATTAATCTGGGGACAGACCGTATTGTATTTGAGTATACCAACCAAACCACTGCTACCGGCTTCTCACCGCTGGTTACGCTTGCCGGTGGAAATAACTGGGGTAACCCTCGTATTGTAACGCTTGATTCTCAGCAGGCGCGTTTTGTTCGTATTAGATTTGAGTCGCCACAAGAACAGTTTAATATTTCCGAAGTGCGTATTTTTGGAAATACAAATAACGATCCTGCCGTGACAGAAACCAATCCAGAACCAACGATACCTGTTTTTAACATGCCACAAGCGAACACACCCGGAACTGGTATTCAGCGAAGCTCAGGATTCGGGTTATGGCCGCATCATTCACTGAGTGCAAATTGTATTGATTTACATGATCGCTACTGGATTGCCGGGCCGGATGCCAAAGCCTATCATACATGGCATCCTGCAATCAGCAACCACCCGGAAACAGGAGAAACCTGCGACTTTGGTCACGAACACGGAAATCGACCCGATACATCCCCATTGTTCACAGAGTCCGGCGGATGGCCTCCATTTGGTTATGCTGCAGAAGTCGCTGGCGGTCCACGCCACGAGGATCACGTCGGACACAAGGTGACTGTTGCGCATTGGGATGCTGCGTTCGGGAATGCTGCCAACACCCACAACACACTCCATGCAGCAGGTTTTTCATGTGACTGGCTATCCAAAATACATCAAGGCGCATACTCAATAGATGCATTCTCAAACCATTTGCACGAGTACTTTTTAACCGTACGCTGTAATGATGGCCCAACCCGTGACACCAGTACCGCTTTTTCGATCAAGCTCATGTTTACATATGGAGCGCCAAACCGGTTTAACGAAATATCAACCAACTCGACTATTCTGGCTCAAAATGTCAAAGATCCGAATGGCAACCCAATCGCATTGGCGATGCAGATTGAACCTGTCAATCCAAATCTTAATGCAATTAATAGTCGTGAGTTCTCAGGTGCGGGGCAGTTTATCTGGAAACAGATGAATGAGGTCACACAGATTGATTTGTGGACAGAAAATGTTTCAATTCAAACCGGCGGTGGATCGTTGGTGATCGGCCCTTATTATATCGTTAAAAATCCAGCACGATTCTACAATGTAGACAACACTTATCACCCGTTTCCCGGTCAAGTCGCCTACACGATTGACCTTTGTTATGGCGATGATGGACACAAGCTATCGTATAACTACTGTGATACAGCACCAGCGACCAAGCCAAACTGGCAAAGTCCCGCATCACCATACAATGGCACGCTACGCGCGATCAACTTCAAGTCACTGAAAATGTATAACAAAAATGGCACAGCCCATTTTTGTACCGATGCATATGGGCACACCGCCAGCCCAGAACCGTGTGGTTCGGGACAAATTCTACAAACTGTAAACACGATCAACAATTACTGGGATGCTGGTCAACAAGCTGCGGATGATAATCACTATTGGGTCAATTCAGCAGGACAGAAAATCTTTGACGAAATAGCTGGTTCGCTGGTTGGAGCAATTCCGCTCAACGATAACGAAGGTGGATATATTGCGCCCGGTATTGGAAAAGAATGGATTATTGACAACCGTCAGCCTGATGATGATGGCGATGGAATAGCGGATGATGCGCATATAAGAGGTGAGAATTAAACGAAAATCAGAGATGCATCCTCTTCGCGTACTGGCTGGAACTCACAATGCCTGTTATTTTTTCGACGCGGTGATTTCAGCGCTCATCTCAGCAATTTAGATGCGTCTGATCCGTAAATAATAGGCTCCAAGCGTTAATAAGCTTGTTAACATGATTTGGCTCCAGTCAGCAAACGTTGGTATTGGATGTGAAACTGGAGCCTGTGTTGTCAGTAGAACAGAACCCTCATTTGAAGTGACGCCAGAGACATCATTAACAGTGTAACGTATTGATGTTGGGGTGCCTCTAAATCCAGGCGTTGGCGTGAAGGTGATGTCGCCATTTGCTGCAACGGTCCAGATCCCCTCACCTGGAATGGTCAGCATTTTGCCATCATTGCTGATAGAACCGACACCGGTTGATATGATGACGACTGTTGATGCAAGCAGACTTCCACCTGAGCCTGTGGTGTCATTCAATAACACTGCAATGGTTTGCGTTGTGCCCGCAATATAGTCTGGTATAGCATCGTTGACCGCTGTTGGTGGAATTGCAGTTGCACCATTATTACCCATATTATCTGTGTTGTTGGTGGTCTCCGGGTCGGGCTGGTCTGCGATGACTGTTGCGCTATTATCGAATGCACCGGTTGCATTGATTGTTGCCGTCACGGTTAAGACTGCATTACTGCCGCTCGCTAATGCCGGAATGGTGCATGGGAAACTGGCCGGTGCACAGCCGCCACTTGCAAGCGATACAAAGCTAAGGTTAGTCATGGTATCGGTGACTACGAGATTCGTTGCGTCATCTGGACCGGCATTCGAAATGGTGATGTTATAAGTCACTGTGCTCCCTGGAAAATAAGGGCCTGATGAAGTGAGTTGTTTATCCAATACAATGTCAGATGTTTTTAGCCTGGATTGCAGATACCAGTTTCCATTGAGTGTGCTTTTGTGGAGAGAATAAATAAAACCATCCACGACCAGAGGCGCACCAAGTGTAAAGGTGGCGCTGGATGTACCGGCGACTTGCACAACTAAAATGCCGTCAGTATCACCATTCCCTGTTGCCGCACCTGTGCCGGTAGTATTGGTGATATTCAGTGTGGTCGAGCCGCTGCTATTGCCATTAATGATCAGGAAATCAGAGTCAGCGCTTGAATCACCCAGCACTGCATCCATAACGAGTTGGCCGCTGTTGCTGGCATAGTTGCCCTGGATGGTCAATGTGCCCGTTGGATTTGCGTTCTGCATGGTGATGACGCTGTTATTGATCAGATTGCCTGACAGAACCAAGTCTGACGTTGCATTCAGTATTCCGCCATTACGCAGTGTTAATCCTGTGCCTGCATCCGTTCCTGTACTTAATGCTGTTGCAATGGTTAATTCACTGCCATCAATAATGATATTTTCCCAGTTTAGAATTGTCCCTGTTGTTATTGTTGCATTGATACCCTGAAAAGTAAGCGTATCAATCCAGCCGTCAGCTGTCAGTCGATCGTCTCCTCCATCCAGAATTTGACTGCCATTATAGGCGGCTGGAGTGGAAATCGTCGCTAGATCCGACCCGTTTTGAGCAAAGAAACCGCTATTGAGCGCACCATCAGTCCAGTTAAATGTGTCGTTACCATCTATCGCGCTTGCTACAGTATCATCACCATAAATATTGCCTGTCAAACTGCCTCCTGTGAGATTGATCGTGTCATTGCCAAGCCCCATGACAATGTCTCCAGACAGCGTGCCTGCGGTAGTCGCAATACTGTTCCCCCCGATTGTATCGGTACCGCTGTTATCCCGATCACCATCACGAATTACTGCCATAGTGGCTGAAATTGCCGCAGTAGCTGCAACATCAACGGTGCTGCCAGCTGTTGCAAGTGTATGGATTCCATTCCGGGCACTGGTGATGGTGCCGGCATTCATATTGATGTCAACACTGCCTGTTCCTAAAGTGTCAGTTAAAACGCCATCTGATGTTGCTGCTTGAGTGGTGATTGTTCCGCCGGTGATGTTGATTGTGACAGGTTGTGCATGTGGTGCATTGAAAGGGCTGGCAAGAATGCCATGAGAACTGTCGCCATTAGTTGTTATTATTGCGGCTGATGTCATGGAAATGATCCCGTTTCCGGCATGAAAAGTACTGATTGCAGCAGAGTTGTCACCTGTGGTGTGTAATATTCCAGCCGGGATATCGAGAGTTATGCTTTCGGTACTTGCCGAATTGTTAATCCAGCCAAGGATAGCATCAGAAAAAACTCCGGCAGTGGTAATGTCGGCAGTTGAGAAAATATTGATGAATCCTGTACCAGTGGTAAAGGAGAAAATGCCACTCGCGTTAACACCCTTGGTTTCGATGTTGCCGCCATTCGCCTGGATGTCAATATTTGATGAGTTGGTAACATTGTCAATCCAGCCAAGCAAGCCTTCGCCGTCTGCACCTGCTGCTAGAATATTCGCAGCAGAATTCAGTGTAACTGAGCCCGTACCAATATGACGGACACGCACACCATCAGCATTTAATCCTCCAGCTGTATTGATTGTTAACGTGTTGACTAGATTTACGGCAATGGGGTTGCTGCCGGTGCCTTGTAAACGAACACCGACTTTTGAGTTAGTATCAATCGTTGTTGCACTGCCATTCACATCAAGAGTGAGACCATCAATGAAGTATGAAATACCATTTGCATAGGGATTAACATCACTGGCAGGAATGCTGTCACCGTTACAAATAATATTTCCATTGGCAGGCGCAACACCACATTCATCTGCTGCCATCACATCTATCGGATAGAATATTGATGACATGAAAAGAAAGTTAAGAAAACAGTGGATGATGTTTTGTTTCATACTTCCAACCTGATCTAACTGCAGTATCTTTCATTATGGAGCTGGAAATAGAAATAAGTCAAAATGAATTGATCAAACACACAGCTTCTTGTCAAGGTATGCATTGATTTTTTACGAAATCGCGCTAAATCTGTCTGTTACCTTTTGCTCGTTGGTGAATTTCAATAGATTATCTCAATCCTGACTTCCTTTCCTGGTATTGATTTTGATGAGGCGTTTTTACTCGATAAATCTATTTTGATTAACACTCCTGACACCAGGCTGTCAGTAGCCTGGGAGTATAGTATGTTCACTTACCAAGACAAAATAAGGAGATACAACAATGACAGACTCCATGAAACAGCACGGTGCATTCAGCTGGAATGAGTTGATGACGACCGATGTCGCAGCTGCCAAAGAATTTTATCGACAATTACTGGGCTGGACCTTAGAAGACATACAGAATTGCGATCTGGGCTATTCTCTGGCGAAAATAGCAGATCAGGAGGTCGCCGGGATCATGCGAATACCGCCTGAAGCAGGTGATATGCCGCCAGCATGGGGGGCTTATATTACCGTGGATGATGTTGAAGCCAGCGCCCGGCAGGTTGAATCGCTTGGTGGCAAGATTATACTGGAAACAAGAGATATACCCGATGTCGGGCGGTTTTGTGTGATTGCCGATCCCCAGGGAGCAATTGTGTCGTTGATTACATATTTTGATAAAGCCTGTGAGGCGAGCTGATCGACTGTTCCAGATTGTCCAGTTTCTGCGTTCACGCCGAATTACCACCGCGCGTTGGTTGTCAGATGTTCTAGAGGTATCCGAGCGCACGATTTATCGTGATATTCAGGATTTAATGGCATCGGGTGTGCCAATCGACGGTGAAGCAGGGGTCGGTTATATGATTCGACGCGGTTATGATTTGCCACCACTGATGTTTACCCGTGATGAACTCACTGCGCTAACACTCGGTGCGCGTATTCTAAACAGCTGGGCTGATCCGGGTTTGGCAAAAGCTGCACAATCGGTCTTGAGTAAAGTTGAAACAGTGTTACCTGATGCGTTAAAAGGCGAACTGGATCAAACCCGGCTCTATTCTCCATTTACACAGATTACTCCAGAAGTGGCAACTACCATGGGGGAATTGCGTAATGCAATCAGCCTGCGATATAAAGTCATTTTAAACTATGCGCGTGCAGATCGTACAAAATCACAACGCTGCGTCTGGCCGCTAGGATTATTTTTCTGGGGTACAGTGTGGACACTGGGCGCATGGTGTGAAATGCGCAATGCATTCCGGAATTTCAGACTGGACAGAATCGAATCACTTGTTGTTGGAACCGAACAATATCCAAACCAACCCGGCCGAATGTTTGAGGATATGATGACGTGTAACAAAGAAATGGATGAATAATGGCAAGGCGATGTGAATGGGCAACTGGTGTTGATTCTTTGTACATCGATTATCATGACAAGGAATGGGGTATTCCGCTGCATGATGATCGTAAATTATTTGAGATGCTGATACTGGAAGGCGCACAGGCCGGACTGAGCTGGATCACGATACTCAAAAAACGCGAGAATTATCGGCAAGCATTTGATCAGTTTGATGCAGAAAAAATTGCTAGCTATACAGAGCGAAAGTGTATAAGTTTACAAAATGATCCAGGAATCGTAAGAAACAAGCTCAAAATCAATGCAGCGGTTGTCAATGCCAAATGCTATCTCGATGTGCTTGAAGAATATCAAAGTTTTAATGCCTATATCTGGCAATTTGTCGATGGTGAGCCGATCAAGAATCACTGGGTTAGTATGCAGGATATACCGACCACGACTGAACAATCAGATGCGATGAGCAAGGCACTCAAGAAACGTGGCTTCAAGTTTGTAGGACCGACTATTTGCTATGCCTTTATGCAGGCAACCGGCATGGTCAATGACCATACAACGGATTGTATTTGTTATTAAACACCACATTGAAACTTATTTTTGATTGTACTATATGCTAGTTAAATCCAGGTTTTTTTAAATAATGAAGGCCTGATGGGTTATGTGATTTCAGTTAAATCTGCTGTCGATGTGTGCTTTCGCTTAAAACCAACAAGACTTCAGCAATGCACAGATCCTGCTAACCAGGCTATTTCAGGCAATGGAACTGCTGTAAGTTCAGTGTTTCTCAGTTTAGTCATGAATATTTCACCATCAGGATCGAACAGGAACCAATTAACACTTCCTGACCTATTGTCAAAGCAGATATCTTTTGTTCGATCAGCTACTATTGTGTGAGAGCATATCATCCTCAAAGCGTGTTCCCAGATTGTCTTGGTTAGATGCGCCTGTACCAACCCAATAATCAATATCAGAATCAGAACCTAAATTAGACCTTATATCATTTCCCCATAACTAACTTGGCTATATTCCAGTAATAAAGAATTCACCATCATTTTTGATATCTGCAGTGTGCTCAGGATTACAACCACCACCGATACCAATTCCAAAATGCTTTCATTTGTGTGTTGCAAATATGGAGGCAATATACGTCATTATGCAAAGACGATCTGAATCGTGGCGAAGTCTATGATTGAGTCAGCTAGGGGTTTTGACGTGTTTTAGATCTTTCAATAGCGTGTTACGGTAATCAAAGTTTAGAGTCAGCTGAGTAAATCAACAAATTCATCAACCTGTGCTGGCTCGGTAGAAAAGCTGGTGACCAGGCGGATGAGGATTTCATGGTCTTGAGTGAGATGTTGTAATGATCGCGGTGTATTCCATTCGTGAAATACAGCGCCGTGATTACGTAGCTTTTCAGCTGTGGTTTTGTCGATGATGCAAAAAACCTCATTGGTTTCGGATTTCCAGCCCAGTCGTGCAGAGTTTGAATTTGTTATGCCAGCACATAGGTGTTGTGCCAGTGTGTTTGCATGACGCGCAAGATCGAGCCATAAATCGTTGTTGAGATAAGCATCGAACTGGCTGGCAATAAAACGGGTTTTAGAAAATAGCTGTGCGGCGCGTTTACGAATAAAAGGTAAGTCTTTCGCCATGTGTGGATCTGTAAAGACCAAGGCTTCAGCGCACCAACAACCATTTTTGGTGGCGCCGAAAGAGATAATGTCGACACCTGCTTTCCACGTCATTTCAGCCGGAGTTAGATTGAGTGATACAAGCGCGTTGGCAAAACGTGCGCCATCCATGTGCAATGGTAATTGCTTGCTTTTGGCGATTGCGGCAATAGCGCGTATTTCATCGACAGTATAGACCGTACCGATTTCAGTAGCCTGGGTAATCGAGATTGCCATGGGTTGTCCGGCGTGAATAAAGTCTGGAGGAAAACGGGCGATTTCATAGATTAAATTCTCGGGATCAATTTTCCCAAGTTCGCCATCTACCGGAGCCAAACGCGCTCCATGTGTAAAAAACTCCGGCGCACCACATTCATCTTCCAGCATATGTGCTTCGCGGTGGCAGAAGGTAACGCCACCCGGTTTGTTCACGGCTGCAAGTGCCAATGAATTGGCTGCTGTTCCTGTCGCCACAAAAAAAACGGCAACTTCCCGTTCAAACAGCTGATTAAACTGTTGCTCAATCTTTTTATCCAGTTTGCTGGCGCCATAAGCTGCCGAGAACCCATTGGCCTCTTGTGTCAGGCGATCAGAAATGGCCGGATGGACGCCGGCCCAGTTATCGGACGCAAAATTCATGGCAAGTGTTTCCTTTAATAGTGCTTGATTGGGTCACTTTGCGCTGAACAGAGTGTGTTATTGAATGGTCATAAACTGAGAACATAAAACTGTTACTATATTAAGCCGTGTTATCGAGTAATTGAAGAATTTAAAATTTTAATGAGTCAACAGAATAAACAACTACCTGGTCCAGTGATGCTGGATATAGCAGGCATTGATCTTACTGCTACCGAAAGGGAAATGCTGGCTCATCCGAGTACCGGCGGTGTTATTTTGTTTGCCAGGAATTATTATTCGCCTGAGCAAGTTACATTTTTAATCGATAATATCAGAAAAAGTCGCGGTGGCCCGTTACTGATTGCGGTTGATCAGGAAGGCGGCCGTGTGCAGCGTTTTAAGCACGGGTTTTCATTGTTGCCCCCAGCAGCAGAATATCTGAGTAATGCACAGCATTCTGAAGATGATGGATTGAATGCAGCTCGAGCTGCCGGTTGGTTGATGGCTGCAGAGCTATTATCTGTCGGGATTGATTTCAGCTTTGCTCCAATTCTTGATATTGAGAGCGGAATCAGCAAAGTCATCGGTGATCGTGCGTTTGCCAGCGATAAGAACGAAGTTTGCAATTTTGCTTCTGCATTCAGAACAGGAATGCGTAGCGCAGGTATGGCAGCAGTGGGAAAACATTTTCCGGGACACGGGAGCGTTGCACTGGATTCACATCTTGATCTTCCGCAAGACCCTCGTCCGCTGGAAGAAATTGAACAGCATGACCTGGTACCGTTCAGGCATTTGATCAAGCAAGGTCTTGAAGGCGTGATGACGGCACATATCTTGTACCCTGATGTGGATGACAAGCCGGCGACCTATTCATATCGCTGGATAACCGAAGTCCTGCGGCAACAACTCAATTTCAGTGGCGTCATTTTTACAGATGATTTAAACATGGGAGGCGCTGCGTTTGCGGCTACATTTGGTGAGCGCGCTACCCTGGCATTGGACGCGGGCTGTGATATGGTGTTGATTTGTAACAATCCTGACGCAGCAGCAAATATTCTCGACTACCTGCCTGTAAGCACTGATGAACAGCGCGCACAAAGACTGATGACCATGTTACACGGCAGCTCATTTTCTCGTGACGAGTTATTTGCCAGCGCTCAATGGCAGCAGTCGACCATGTTGCTCAATAATCGCTCAGATAATCTGCTTGCTTGATGGTCGATTTACAAGAAATTATTCAGTTACAAAATAGTGCGGACTGTTTATATACAGCGGCTCAACTTGATGCTGCAATTGATGCGATGGCAATAGCAATTGGTGAAAAATTATCCACTGAAAATCCATTATGCCTGTGCGTCTTGAACGGTGCGATTGTGGTGACCGGAAAATTGTTGCCATTGTTGGCATTCCCCTTGAATATTGACTCTGTGAATGCCACCCGCTATGGAGACAAGACAGTTGGAGACGCGATAGACTGGCTTTATCGGCCTGCTACCTCTGTTGTTAATCGCACGATATTGATTATTGATGATGTTCTGGATCACGGCATTACGCTTGCGGCAGTGAAAGAAGATTGTCTTAATAGAGGCGCGAAGCAAGTCTATATTGCTGTGCTGGTAAACAAACTGATCGTTCGTGATAAACCCGTCACCGCAGATTTTATAGGTGTCAATGCTGAGGATCACTATTTGTTCGGTTACGGAATGGACTATAAAGGTTATCTTAGGAATGCACCTGGATTGTTTGCGTGTAATTTTTGAGTGAGTTGTTTGTATGTCTGCAATTGCAATCATCGGAGGATCAGGTCTGGCTCAGCTCGAAAGCTTTTCGCTGGATCACAAGGAAGTTATTGAAACGCCTTGGGGTGAACCTTCAGCTCCGTTATTTTTTGGTAGTCTGGCTGGACGCCAGATCATCTTTTTGCCCCGACATGGAGCTGATCACTCGATTCCGCCTCATAAAATAAACTACAAGGCTAACATTTGGGCGCTGAATCAGGCTGGCGTAACAGAAATTGTTGCTATTGCTGCAGTTGGAGGCATCCATGCTGATGCACAACCTGCAAGCCTTGTTATTCCCGATCAAGTGATTGACTATAGCTGGGGGCGTGCCTCAACTTTTTTTGAAGACCCGCACACGCCAGTGACGCACATTGATTTTAGCTGGCCATACAGTCAAAAATTGAGAGAGCAATTAATTGATGCCGCAAACAATTGTTCAGTGCCGAATATTTCACATGGCGTGTATGGCTGTACGCAAGGACCACGACTGGAAACGGCTGCTGAAATAACCCGTATGGAACGAGATGGTTGTACGCTGGTGGGTATGACAGGTATGCCGGAAGCTTGCCTGGCAAGGGAGCTTGATATTGACTATGCTTGCTGCGCGGTTGTGGCGAACATGGCGGCTGGTAAGACAGATCAGCCGATTTCAATGGCGGAAATTGAAAAATACCTGAGAACAGGCATTCGTTATACTGCTCAAGTATTATCGGTTTTCCTGGCTGAATCTGATAAACAACAGAAATGAGGTTGGGGTAGTCGTGAGATAGCTAATTTGTGTGATTCAGCATTGTGAAGCGTTTTTCTGTGTTGAACAAATCTGCAAGAATCAGCTATATTATAGCCTCTCTCCTTATTGAAATTATCTCATGTCGACATGTATGACGGTTGATTACCAACATGATCTTGATGCACTTGGTCTGCACTGCCCTTTGCCTTTATTGCGCTTAAAGCAACAATTGGTTTCGGTTGGGAGTGGTGAGATTGTTCGTTTGCGCGCTACAGATCCTGCTGCGCATCTCGATATCGGTGTCTATGCTGAAAAAACAGGACATTTGATCGTTGAGCAATATGTCGAAGATGATATTCAGTATTTTTTTATCAAAAAAAAATAATGATACCTCTCCGGATAAGTCTGTGATCGGTTTTTTGTGAAAAAGCAGTTAGCGAAAACTGGTAATCAACCAGCCTTCATCCTCTGCTTTTTTTGTCAGTATTGGATCTGCGTCCACTGCAATGGCATAGTCAACTTGTTGCAAGAGCGGAATATCATTCATTGAATCACTGTAAAACCAGCTCTCATTGACCAGTGATTCCCTGCCTTCTGATAACCACTGATCAAGATTAATAATCTTTCCATCCTGATAGCAGGGCGTTCCTTCAACTTTCCCGGTGAATTGTCCGTCAATAAATTCCGGGTTAGTTGCCAGTAAGTTATTAACACCATATAACTCGGCAGTTAATTCTGTAACAAAACGATTGGTTGCAGTGATAATGAGCAGTGTATCGCCGTTGTTTCGATGCCAGTCAATGCGGCGTTGTGCTTTTGGTAAAACCAGTTGTTTTATTTTTTCCTCAACAAACTGTTGTCGCCATTCCAGTAATTGTTGATGCGGGTTTGTTGCTAATGGTCTGAGTGCAAAATCAAGATATTCTGATATATCCAGGGTACCTGCTTTATAGTCCTGATAAAATTTGGTGTTTGCCTGCTCGTATTCATCACCATCAACAATGCCTTGTTCAACCAGAAACTGACCCCATAAAAAGTCGCTGTCACCTGCTATCAATGTGTTATCAAGGTCAAATATTGCTAAGCTCACTGTTTACTCCAAAGCATTTAATTCAAATAGTGTAAAAAAATCAGATTGATATGGCGTTGTTCATTGCTGTTGTGCGTAGATCTTTGGTCGTTTGAGCCAGTCTTCTTATTGCTAGCGAACTGACTGCTGGCAGGGTGAGAATATGAGCGTTTATAACTGCGGATATTCTTTACTTCGAACCGACGAATGAGACATGATATATAATCATAGCAATGACAAAATCGGGCGGAAGTATATCAGTCTTTATCTTCGAATGAAATCTGCTTGATTGCGAGTGATAATGGAAACAATTGTGGTTTGATTGTCCCGGGAGATGGAAATATCGATCAAAAGTTGATATGTTATTGTTCAGCTTATGGGAAACAAGTACTTGGTGTCATGATAGATTCAGATGGATATCGTTCAAATGTTGCTATAGTACTCTGTAATGATGATGGTAGAGTATTTTGGGCGCGTCGTATCGGGACGGATTCCTGGCAATTTCCACAAGGCGGCGTCAAGAAAAATGAAAATTCCGAGCTGGCAATGTACCGTGAGTTATATGAAGAAACGGGGCTAGACAAACATCATGTTGAAATAATTGGGCACACGCGTCACTGGTTACGCTACGATTTGCCCGAGCGCTATATTCGCAAGAACAGCTACCCGCTGTGTATCGGTCAGAAGCAGCTATGGTATATTTTGCGGCTGGCTGCAGATGAGAGTAATGTTTGTCTGGACTGTTCGGATTCTCCCGAGTTTGATGATTGGTGCTGGACTGATTATTGGTTGCCGGTCAATAATGTGGTGTTTTTTAAACGCAAGGTTTATAAAAATGCATTGACAGAACTGGGTCAATATCTCATTCCGGAATCAGTCCCTGTGAATCCAGCAGGCTATTTAGCTTGTCCTGTTGCATTAAATGCCTCCTCGCGTGGAAAAGTCTCTCGTTGTCGTTGATTTTCGGAGTTGCGATAACTGTCGCTAGTATTTCCTGCTCACAGAGCTTTCCGCTAAAGCAATCATGGCATCTTTATATTCTGACGCAGGGACAGGTTTCAGTGATTCGATAGCCTTGTTGGCCTCCTGTTGAGCGCATTCTTCAGTGTAGCTGATTGCGCTGGTTGCTTTTATGATCTGAAAGACATCATTGAAAGCGTCCCGGTTTCCTTCCCTGATTGCATTTTCGATTAACTGCGATTGAGTGGAATTGCTCATATTCATCGCGCGGATTAAAGGCAGCGTTGGTTTTCCTTCGGCCAAATCATCTCCCAGATTTTTCCCCAGTTCCTCTGGGTCAGCGCGATAATCAAGGACATCATCGATGAGCTGAAAAGTTGTGCCAAGATGTAAGCCATAGCTGTGCATGGCCTGCCTTGTTTCTTCAGAACTTCCTGCAATCACCGCTGCCAATTCTGTTGCAGCAGCAAATAAAATGGCAGTTTTACGGCTGATTACAGTTAAATATTCTTGTTCAGAGGTGTCCGGGTTGTTGCAGTTTAATAACTGCAGAACCTCTCCTTCTGCAATTGCAGTTGTTGTATGCGATAAAAGTGATAATACATCCAGATTATTGACCCGAATCATCATTTCAAATGAGCGGGAATAAAGAAAATCACCCACTAAAACACTGGCGGCATTTCCCCAGACAGCATTGGCTGTATCTTGTCCTCGTCTTAAATCAGACTCATCTACGACATCATCATGGAGTAATGTTGCGGTATGGATGAATTCAATGACAGCGGCTAGTGTAATGTGGTGATTTCCAGTATAACCAAGCGATTTCGCAGCAAGTAAATGCAGCATGGGGCGTAATCGTTTGCCGCCGCTGTTGACGATGTAATGCCCGATTTGATTGATGAGAACGACATTGGAGCTCAATTCTTTCAAAATAAGCTTATCAACTGCTTTGGATTCCAGGTGCGTCAATGTTTTAATTTGAGCTGCAGCATTTTTTTCTGCTGTTTGGGTTGTTTTTCGGATGTCAGATTCTAATGTTGTTTTAGCGTACGCAGCCATAATCTATTTATTTATCCATATATTTCAGGCTTTCCCTGTATCCTGCGAATTTGTGTTGTAACACTATTTATAGTTCACTCTATGCTTGTTAGTCAAAGAAACAACCTCTAGGTGAGTTTGCAAACAAATTTGTAGTATAAAGGACAATGTTGGTCGATTGTAAATGATGTATGTCAATCAAGATGATTCTTGGTAAACTACCACAACCTGCCAAGCATGTCATTTCTACACCACGGATCAACCAGTTTCATTTTGCCTGGGATAGAAAATATTTGCGATTGACTAAAAGTAAAATAATAGCTACTATTGACTGTCTAACTGACATAAAGATTTTGTTTGGAGTTTTTTCGTATGGATGCAGTCATAAAAACCGGCGGTAAGCAGTACCGGGTAAAGGAAGGTCTACGCCTGAAAGTAGAGAAGCTGAGTGGCGAGCCGGGTGAGACTGTGGAGTTTGACCAGGTGCTCATGGTTGGTTCCGGAAGTGATGTTAAAGTTGGTTCTCCTTTCCTGGATGGCGCTAAAGTCACTGCAACTGTTACTTCTCAGGGGCGCCATAAAAAAATAAAAATTATAAAATTTAAGCGCAGAAAACATCATATGAAGCAAATGGGGCATCGCCAGGCATACACAGAACTCGAAATTACTGGAATATCTGTATAACACGCCCACAAGAATCCGGAGACAACAATGGCACATAAAAAAGCAGGCGGTAGTTCGCGCAACGGTCGCGATTCAGAATCAAAACGACTTGGTGTAAAACGTTACGGCGGTCAGTTTGTTAAGGCAGGTAACATCCTTGTGCGACAGCGCGGTACGAAATTTCACCCCGGAATGAATGTTGGTTGTGGTAAGGATCATACCTTATTTGCAACGGCTGACGGTACGGTTGAGTTTTCCGTAAAAGGGCCACGAAACAGAGCTTATATTGATATCGTTACAGAATAATTTATCCATGCCATGCGTGGCATGAATCAACATAGAGAACAGAGATAAGCCCTGCCTTATGGCGG
>DRLZ01000122.1 GCA_011322755.1 Crenotrichaceae bacterium | reverse complement strand
GCAATATTAACAAAATTTTTATGGGATCAGGCATCCCTCCTGCCCATAATAGACTGAATATGTATCTACCATTACTGTATATCTCTAGATTTCATATAGCCATCTTGATTTATCATTGGTTAGTAATAGATACTAATGAAAAACTACAAGAGCAGAGAATAACACGGATTGTCTAGCTTTGTGTGGGTTTTAAACAATATCTGATATTCGGAAAAGGAAACCAACCCCACCCTCCAGAAAACTATTATACATAGAAAAGTTTCTATATATATAACATCAATATTGGCAATCCTGATATGTATCTACATAATCTTTAATACTAAAATAATTACATAGATAATAAAGCACTATAACTTGAAGTCATCACCTAATAACACCTTGCGTACTTCTTTGTTTTCAACAACCTTTTGGACACTACCTTCTTCTATGACCTGACCAGCATCCATCACATATGCACGATTACATATCCCCAGGGTTTCCTGCACTTTATGATCGGTAATTAATATCCCAATATCACGGTCACGCAAATGATGAAGCGTTGCCTGTATATCATTGACCGTGATTGGATCGACAGCAGCAAAAGGCTCATCAAGTAGTAAAAACTTGGGTTCTGTTGCGAGTATTCTGGCGATTTCAGCTCGACGCCTTTCTCCTCCTGATAATGCACTCGCTTCACGGTTTCTAAGTGCTGCGATACCAAATTCATTGAGTAATGCGTCAATTTTCTGTTCTCTTTTCTGTATGGAAAGATCCCGACGTAACTCAAGTACTGCGCGAATATTTCCGGAAACAGTCATCTTACGAAATATCGAAGCTTCCTGAGGCAGGTAACCAACTCCCAACTCGGCTCTCTTATGCATTGGTAGTTTCGTAATTCTGTATTCATCAATCTGAATTCCACCCGAATCGACTGGAATTAAGCCAACCAACATATAAAAAGCAGTTGATTTACCAGCACCATTCGGCCCAAGTAAAGCAACAATTTCCCCCTGGTTAACTGACAACGAAACATTATTGACAACTTGATGCTTCTTATACCGCTTATTCATGCGAACTGCGAACAATCTGGACATTAGCGATCTTGCTTTGGATTTAACACTGTATGCACACGGGTTTTTTCACCAGCTTGACCCTTTTTACCTGCTCTAACAATTTCAGCCTTGTAGTCGTAAGTAATCCGGTCACTATCCATACGATCACCTTTTGTGCCAAAACCATCACCAGTGTTTTCTTCCAGCCAGACGGCAGCATTACCCGTCATGATGATTAAGCTTTTATTGATAAAATATTCAGCCGTGGTGGATTTGCCGTGGCGTTCAAGTTTCTCTGGCTCAACAACCTGCTTCATGTACACTGGATTGCCCGTCGCAACCACTTTCTCTGGCTTGCGATTAACCAGGTAGACTTCCAAACGCGCAGATTTCAGTTGCATACTCCCTTGCGTCACAACAACATTTCCGCTATAGATACTTTTACCTTGTTCCATCACAGCGTTATCTGCATCGATAAAGATTTGTTGTTTAAAATCATCTTTCAATGCCCAAACAGAAAAGCTGGTAAACACTAAACAGAATACAACAATTCGGTAGATTATATTTTTTATCATGATTTAGTTTCTCGTACTGGTTGAGCAGTGATCAAACCTCGTATTGAGACAACATTGCCTCCAGGCTACCCTGTGATTTCATTATCAAATCACAGACTTCTCGAGCAGCGCCATAACCCCCTGGCAAATGTGTACACCAGTCGGCCTTTTGTTTGACGATTTCGTGTGCATCCTGCACAGCTACAGACAATCCAACCCTTTTCATCACTGGAATATCCAGCACATCATCACCGACATGCGCGATCTGATCGTGTTGTAAATTCAAGGTCTGACATAAATCTTCAAGGGCAACCAATTTATCGTCTTGTCCTTGATAAACCAATGCAATATCCAAAGCGGCCATGCGACACTCAACAGACTTTGAGCGACGCCCCGAGATAACAGCGACTTCGACACCGGATTGTCGCAATAGTTTTATCCCAAGACCATCACGCGCATGAAACCCTTTAGTTTCCTGTCCATGGTTATCAAAAAAAAGTCTGCCATCAGTGAGTACGCCATCAACATCAAAACTTACAAGTCGAACCTTTTTTGCTTTTTCAGTAACTGTGCACATCGTTTGCTGTTTAATCAATAAAGTAGCTGAGATGATCTTTCACTCGAAATCAATTCACGAAACAAGTCATTTATCAGACTTTTGTCGTTAGTTTTGATTTGTTACAACACACCGGAACGGATCAAATCATGCATATTCAAAGCGCCTATCAGCTTAAGCTGTTCATCAACGACAAGCAATGCATTTATTTTATGTTTTTCCATAATATGTACTGCTTCAGCAGCTAATGCCTGAGGCTCGATCACCAGGCAATTCGGAATCATGACATCAGAAACAGGGGTTGAATGGATATCATTTTGTTCAGTTTCAAACATGCGACGTAAATCACCATCTGTAAAAATACCTTGTACCTTTTTAGACGCATCAATTACCGCCGTCATACCCAGTTTTTTGTTCGTCATTTCCAATAATGCTTCACTCACCAAGGCTGTTTCCCTAACCATCGGCAAGCCATTGCCAGAATGCATCAAATCACTTACCTTCAGTAATAACCGTTTACCCAAACGCCCACCAGGATGCGAAAAAGCAAAATCATCTTCAGTAAATCGTCGCGCTTTAAGCAAGGAAACTGCAAGCGCATCGCCCATCACCAACGCGGCTGTACTACTCGATGTCGGTGCGAGCCCGAGCGGACAGGCTTCTTGTCTGACACCAACATTAATATGTGCTGACGCTTGCAATGAGAGCGTTGAATTGGAATTCCCTGTCATTGCGATCAGCGGCGTCGCCAGTCGTTTAATAAGCGGAAGAATGGTTAACATTTCAGATGTTTCACCAGAATTCGATAAGGCAAGAACAACATCCTGACGAGTAATCATACCCAGGTCACCATGACAGGCTTCGCCAGGATGAACAAAAAAAGCAGGCGTTCCAGTGCTCGCTAATGTGGCTGCAATCTTACCTCCTACATGCCCTGACTTGCCCATACCCGTGACAACAATCCGGCCTTCGCAAGCAAGCATGTATCGACACGCTGAGACAAATTCATCATCAATCCGCTGGGTGAGATTCTCAACCGCTTCATTTTCAATACGAATCACTTCCTGAGCATATTGCTTCAGTTCATTATCGCCTGTGTCCTTGCCGACCATGACCAGATACCTCGGTTAGATAGATTCAAAAGGCATGATGATATTGACTATTATGGATTCAGGATTATTGCTGATCGCAAGCCTATGACTGAATACTGTAAAACAACAACAATTGATATCCACAATACAGAAATAGCAGCGCAAAACCACTCGTTCGCCCAAGCTTGCCTCGTCTGAACACATCGGCCACTAAAACACATAACAACACGGTAAATAAGCCCATCACTAAAAAATCACGGTTAACAATATGCGCAGCGAGTTTTGTCGGTGCAAGCAGCGCAGGAATCGACAACACAGCAGTCAGATTATAGATATTTGAACCAATCACATTTCCGATTGCCATATCCGCATTATTTTTTAATACACTCGCAATTGAGGCTGCCAGTTCAGGTAAACTTGTTCCAAGCGCAATAATTGTTAACCCAATGATTAAATCACTGACTCCGAATGCCTGCGCAATTGACACCGCAGCCCATACCAGCAATTTGGAACTCAAGATTAATCCAACCAATCCTCCAATTGTCCAGCCAAATGCAAGCAGACTGGACATGGTTTCAGGGAGTTCTGATTCTATTTCCTCAATCATTGGATCAGATTTATTCTGACTGATACAGAGCTTAACGAGCCAGGCTAAAAACACTACGAGAAATAAAACCAGCGCAACACCATCAATACGATCAAGACTATAATCGGCAACAAGCACACAAGCACCCAGCGTCACGATCAACAACGCAGGAATTTCACACCGAAAAATACTGGACTGAACTGCAATTGGTTTAATTAACAAGGTAATACCAAGAATCAGACCAATATTCGCAACGTTGGAACCCAGCGCATTACCAATCGCAAGCCCAACATTCCCTTCCATGGCAGCAATTCCAGAAACCAGCATCTCTGGGGCAGACGTACCCAGACCAATAATTGTTACACCGATGATAATTGGGGCGAGACCAAAATTATTGGCAATAGCTGCGCAACCTTCAACAAATCGATCAGCAGTTACTACTAGTCCAGCTAGCGCAACAATCAGTAAAAAAAAAGTCAACAGCATCTAATCTACACTCGTACGCAAAACGCGATATTATGACACTGTTTTTGAATACATGGATATCTACTTCAGCACAATCACGCGATGCAAAACAGAATCAAAAAAAATGCTCACATTTCCTGATATCAGCTACTGGGTACATGTCACTGTTTTGCATAGTTGTTTTCTGGCACTGTTCTACGTATGCGGACTGTTCGTTCAAAAATACTCAGTCAGAGTAAACTATACCCGCAAAATCATGCACTTTTCGCT
>DRLZ01000121.1 GCA_011322755.1 Crenotrichaceae bacterium | reverse complement strand
GATTTTGACAGCATTTGTCATAATATTTAAAAATTCTCTCGCCACATCTTTGAGATATAAAATTATTCCCGCATACAAAAACCAACAACAATTCGAAAATTTACGATTCGCATTAACTGTAATTTCAGGAATTTTCCTTGGCATTGTTGTATCCATCTCTTCAGTCGGTGCGGGCGCAATTGGTACAGCAGTGCTATTTATTCTTTACCCAAACTATCCAGCGGTTAAAATAATAGGTACTGATTTAGCACACGCAGTACCATTAACAGCAGTCGCAGGACTTGGTCATTTCTCACAACAACATGTCAGCCTGCCACTACTGTCAGGATTACTTATCGGTGGTATTCCAATGGTCTATCTTGGTTCTCAGCTAGGGAAAAAGCTGTCTGACCGAGTTCTCAGAGTAATTATCGCAACCATGTTATTTTCACTCGGTATAAAACTTGCGCTGCAATAACCTGATGTAACTTGACACATAAAACAGGATAGAGGCTCAAACGTGATATTCTGTATTCGCGCAGAAGTGAGCTATGTTTTCTTTAAGTTAGTAACACTAAGCAGGTTCTATTGACTCTTGAGAAAAAGCAGGGCTATCGTCAATCAGGCAAAATCAAGTATTCACTGTACTGCTATTCCAAGCAGGCGACTCAATTAGCCGAAAATGATAACAAGATTCTCTCCCTGAAGTAATGACTGCATAGCGACTTCTCAGTGATGATATTGCTATAATAGTCCTGTAAAATAATTAATTTAATCAGAGCTAACGGAAAATAAAAACCATGACATTTGTCGTAACTGAAAATTGCATTAAATGTAAGTACACTGACTGTGTAGATGTTTGCCCAGTCGATTGCTTCCATGAAGGTCCAACAATGCTTGTTATTGATCCTGATGAGTGTATTGATTGCAGCTTATGTGAACCAGAGTGCCCTGCAGAAGCAATCTTTGCTGAAGATGAAGTTCCTGAGTCCCAAATCGATTTTATTGAAATAAACAGTGAATTAGCAAAAAGTTGGCCCGTCATTGCGGAACCAATCGATCCTCCTGAGGATGCAGATGACTGGAAAGATAAACCGGATAAAAAGCAGTTCCTGGAAGATTAATATATAAAAAAGTCGGCATATAGCCGACTTTTTTATATTCATTGAATTATATAAACTATATAGTCACTCAGTACTCTGCTCACGATCAACGAGTTCAACATAAGCCATGGGCGCAGAGTCGCCTTTCCTGTTTCCACACTTCATAATTCTCAAATAACCACCTGGGCGTGATTGATACCGTGGACCAAGTACTGTAAATAGTTTATTAACAATCGTTCTGTCTTTTAAACGCGAAAAAACTAATCTACGTTTAGAAACAGTGTCATCCTTGGCAATAGTAATCAGTGGCTCCGCAAAACGGCGTAATTCTTTTGCCTTAGGTACTGTTGTTTTTATGATCTCATGTTTAAACAACGAGGCAATCATATTACTAAACATCGCATGGCGATGACTACTATTACGGTTAAGCTGTCGACCTGCTTTTCTATGTCGCATTGTGTATTCCTAAAGACTTAATTGCTGATTAGAATGTATTTTATATAGTAAAAAATAATCAAGCTGGTTGCCAGTTTTCCAAACGCATACCAAGTGATAGTCCTTTTTGTCCCAAAACGTCTTTTATTTCAGTTAATGATTTCTTACCAAGATTTGGGGTTTTTAGTAATTCAACTTCAGTTTTTTGAATTAAATCACCAATGTAAAGCACATTTTCAGCTTTTAAACAGTTCGCCGATCTAACCGTAAGCTCTAAATCATCCACTGGTTGTAACAAAATTGGATCAATATCAGGTTCATTAGACGCAGAATCCGACATTGCTTCTTCACTTTCAGTAAGGTCGACAAAGACGCTAAGCTGATTAAATATGGCTTTAGCAGCTGCCTTGATGGCATCTTCAGGATCAATTGATCCATCACCTTCAATCACAAGTATAAGTTTATCTAAATCTGTTCGTCGCTCAACTCTAGCAGAGTCAACAGTATATGAAACACGTCTAATTGGACTAAAACTAGCATCCAGTTTTAAATCATCAACATTCGTATCGTCGTCCGTAGATTCACGAAGTGCAACTGGCTGATAGCCTACACCACGGTTGATTTGAACTTGCATTTCAAGTGTGCCACCAGACGATAAATTTGCAATCACCAGATCAGGATTAAAAATTTCAACATCGTGTGATGTTTCGAAATCGCCGGCAACAACAGGACCAGGAGTAGATTTCTTTAAACTTAGTGTTGCCTCATCACGATCAAACATTGTGACAGAGAGATTCTTAAGGTTGAGTAAAATATCAATTACGTCTTCCTGTACACCTTCAAGTGTCATATATTGATGCACAACACCTTTAATACTTGCACTCGTAACAGCACAGCCGGGTATAGAGGATAACAACGTCCGTCTGAGTGCATTACCCATGGTGTGACCAAAGCCTTTTACCATCGGTTCAATAGTTATCCTTGCTGTATTTGAGGTAATATGATCGATGGAACTGACTTTAGGTTTGAGCATGTTCGCTAAAAAGCTTTGCATCATTCACTCACTAATTAATATTTTGGATAATGTGTTCAAGCGTATCTGCTTAAAAGACTATTTAGAATAAAGCTCTACGACAAGTTGTTCATTTATTTCACTACTGAGATCTGATCTTTCAGGAATTGTTCTGAACACACCTGTCATTTTCTCAACATCAACATCGACCCATTCCGGTAGTCCATATTGTTGAGCTAATGAAAGCGATTGTTTTATTCTATCCTGTTTCTTGGATTTCTCACGAACTTCTACAACATCACCTGGACTTACCTGGAACGATGGTATGTTCGTTATTTTACCATTGACAGTAATGGACTTGTGGCTGACTAGCTGACGTGACTCAGCTCGTGTAGAACCAAATCCCATACGATAAACAATATTATCAAGTCTCGATTCCAGTAGAAACAATAAGTTTTCACCCGTTGAACCTTTTTGTTTTGCCGCACGTTTATAATAGTTTCTAAATTGTTTTTCTAATACGCCATATGTTCGTCTAACCTGTTGTTTCGCTCTGAGCTGTTTGGAGTAATCTGATAATCTTGCTCTCCGCTGCCCTTGGGGTCCAGGTACCTGATCTAACTTACATTTAGTTTCAAGAGGTCTAACTCTTGATTTAAGAAAAAGATCAGTTCCTTCCCTACGTGATAATTTACATTTTGGTCCAATATACCGCGCCATAATGACTCCTTAAACCCTTCTCTTTTTTGGTGGACGGCAACCGTTATGAGGAATTGGCGTCGCGTCTTTAATTTCACCAATTCTGAAGCCAAGATTATGTAACGATCGAACTGCAGATTCACGCCCAGGTCCAGGCCCTTTAATGACAACGTCGAGATTCAATACTCCATATTCTTTCGCGGCTTCACCTGCACGCTCTGCAGCAACTTGTGCGGCAAATGGTGTACTTTTTCGAGAACCTCGAAAGCCAGAGCCACCCGCAGTAGCCCACGCCAAGGTATTTCCTTTTCGATCAGTGATCGTTATGATCGTGTTATTGAACGAGGCATGAACGTGCGCAACGCCATCACCCACATCTTTTCTGATTTTCTTTTTAGAACGACTACCAACTGCCACAGTTCATTAACCTCTTGTTAAATATATTCACAATGTTATCTACGAATTGGCTTTCTTGGACCTTTGCGTGTGCGAGCATTCGTTTTGGTACGCTGTCCACGCAGAGGTAGACCACGGCGATGTCTCATACCACGATAACATCCCAAATCCATTAGCCGTTTGATATTCATTGAGACCTGCCGACGGAGGTCTCCTTCGACTTCAATATCAGCAACTGCGCTGCGTATGTTTTCAATCTGTTCTTCAGTCAAGTCCTTAACCGAGGTAGCAATGTCGACATGACATGTCTGACAGATTTTAGATGCAGTAGGGCGTCCTATTCCGTATATTGACGTAAGGGCGATCCCAACATGTTTGTTTGTTGGAATATTAACTCCAGCAATTCGAGCCATTTTTTTCTTCCCTAATTAGTCCAGTTAACCTTGACGTTGTTTGTGCCGCCCATCTTTACAGATGACGCGTACAACACGTTTCCTTTTGATTACTTTGCAGTTTCTGCAGATCTTTTTTACTGAAGCACGTACTTTCATGTTATCAATACCAATTGATTATCGAGTCAAACCGCCTTCTCGCG